>DASXDR010000036.1:0-29759 GCA_036490535.1 Tepidisphaeraceae bacterium
GAAGGACCGCGCTGAACAGCGCTATCCAGCGCGGTCCTTCGGACACGCCGCTAAATATGGGAACTGATATTATTCTTGGATTACCCACCCACTTGGCGAGGAATGGCGCCCGGCGAGTTTTCGCGCACCACACGCACAAAAAGGTCTTCCAGCGTTGTGGTGGGATGTGTAACTTCGGCACCGGAAGCGCCGATTTGTGTCAGAAATTGCTTAAGCTGCACAATTTGCTCAGCAGTCAGGCCCTTCGCCTGGACCTGCGTGATATCTTTGACCTGGAGCAGGTCTTTCACTTCGCCGAGAGTTTGCATCTTGCCGCGGAAGAGAATCGTGATGCGGTCGCAAACGTCCTGCACATCGGCGAGCAGGTGCGAGCACAGGAGGACCGTTTTGCCCTGATCCTTGAGGGAAACGATCAGATCTTTCATCTCCCGGGTGCCGATGGGATCGAGGCCCGTGGTCGGTTCATCCAACAAAATTAAGTCGGGATTGTTAATGAGAGCCTGAGCCAGCCCAATGCGGCGGGCCATGCCTTTGGAATATTCACGAAGTTTTCGCTTGCGGCTTTTTTGATCCAGGCCCACCACATCGAGCAACTCAGGAACCCGCCGTTTGAGCTGGCGGTGAGGAATCTTGAACAACCGGCCATAGAAATAGAGCGTTTCTTCACCATTGAGAAAGCGGTAGAGATAGCTTTCTTCGGGAAGGAAGCCGATCTTTTCGTTTACGTAAGTAGAACCTGCGGGCTGGCCCAGGATGCGCGCCGAGCCGCGCGTGGGGAAGATTAATCCCAGGAGAAGTTTGATGGTGGTCGATTTGCCCGAACCATTTGGGCCAAGCAGGCCAAAGACCTCGCCACGATTGATCGTGAGGTTCAGGTCATCGAGAGCGCGGACCTTATCGCGACCCCAGAAGTCGCGATAGACCTTGGTGAGGTGGATGGTTTCGAGAGCGAGACCGTTGTCTGGCATGATGGTGAAAACATGGCCGTTAAATCGACCACGCCACAACAAAAATTAGGATGAACGGGAAGAAGAACGTCCGGTATTGCCCATCATGCGGGGCTTTCCGGAGCGCTGGCGGCGGCGCTTCTTTTCACTGGGCTTCTCGTAATAAGCAACGCGCTTCATGTCTTTGGTAAGACCTTCTTTTTCACACATTTTCTTGAAGCGGCGAAGCATCTGCTCGGCGGTCTCGTTGCCGCGCGATTTTACCTTAATCATGCGTTAAAACGTCCTTTCAAATTGGACCGAATATCGTACACGATTGCGAGGGAAGGTCAAATGGGATCAGGGACAAGGGGAAGAAAACGCACGCTCTTGTGTTTTCTATTCCGCATTTCCTGGCCTGAGCTTAGTCGAAGGCTGCATTCATCAATCTGCAATCGATCATTGCTGCGGCGGCACGAGGGAATTGGCAGGGACCTGCGGGCCGCGGCGGACGGCGGAGTGGAAACCGGTCATGCGCTCGATCTGCTCGGTTTTACTATTGTAATACATCTCATCGAAGGTGCCGGTGGAAGCGCCGACAGTGTCGAACATGCGCGCGGGGACATTGGGCTCGCCACGGATGATAAAAATGCCCGTGGCGGGGGTGTAATCAATCGAGCTGGCCTGGCACTGCATGGTTTTGTCGGTGAACATCACTTGGTCGGTGGCTAACAGGTGCGAAATAGCCATCTGGTCGGGAGCAGCCTGCGTGCCGGATTTGAGCAGATCAACGGACATGTTCTGCGAGCGGAGCTCCATGGGGGATTGCTTGGGATCGAGCGGCTCGTGGCGGAGGAAAACATTCTTGTGCAATTCGATTCGGCCTGTGGATTGGTCGTACACGAGATTGTTGTCATACTTGATGGCGGTGCGGCCGCGCGCGTTTTGGCCGGCCATTGGATTGTTGGGTTGGGCGGGAGCTGTGGCGGCAGTGGGAGCGGCTTTGCGATCGTCGTAGAAGAAAATTTTACCGGGTTCCGGGCAAACCATTTTCTGCTGGGCAATCGCGTAATCCAGGCGAGTGGATTCAAGATTGAATTGCATAAGCAGATGGCCGGCATCATCAGCGCGAACGCTCTGCACGCGCACGTTGCCAAGCATGGTAAGCGATTTGGCTTGTTTCTGGCCGGCTACGTCCGTGTCGGCGGCGCCGGCAAAAAGCGAATCGGAATTAGCATTCCTGGGCGATTTAGTAGTTGCAGATGCGGGTTTATCCTCTAGCGTGATATGCAGATGATCGCTGGTGGCGGTGTTGCGAGCCTGGTCGGTGCTGGTGGTTTTGACGATCACGCCGCGGTCGATGTCGATCGCGTTCTGATTCAAATTGGCATGCAAACTAGATTGCCAGGAGACATCCGTAGGCGGGGAATTGTTTTGGTCTTGGCGAGACAGGTGCATCGAGCCGGCGCCGGGAATGTCATAGAGGCCTTCTTTGGGTTTGAGCGTAATGAGATTGCCAATGGTAATATCCTGCCCCTTCTGCGTGCGAGCAGGATTGCCCTTGAGGATGACATTCGAAGCCTGCCCAGCGTCCATGGTGACATCGAGCGAATCAGCATCGGCGCTAGCGTTGTTTTTGCCGCGAACATGAACATCGGTAGTAGCCAGCAGATGATGCAATTGCACAGCAGCCAGCGGCTGATCGCCCCCCTGCTGCGATGAAGGAGCGGGAATCAGAATGGCATCCAGATGAGCGGCACGGATTTCTGAATCGGGATCATGCGCCCAGACCTGGCCGTCCGCGAGGAGGCGATTGATATAACGCGTGGGCTGTCGATCTTTCGCCAGTTGACCCAGCACTGGCGTAATAGCAGCGGTAGAGAGATCGAGCGTCTGGCACTGGATCGCCTGCGATTTGCCGTGCGAATCGTTGACGACCGCATTGACCGAACCCACGGAATGCAGATGGTCGAGGTCCGGCTGCTGGTTGGCGGCAACTGGCGGAGCAAACGCCAGGTTCAATTGATCTGCCGTGAGTTTCACCTGCGGATGATCGATTTTTACTGAGCCGAGCAAATCAGCCGTGTGAATGGTCTGATCATGCTCGTCGCTGCCAAAAAAGGTGAGTTGGCAGGATTGGCTCCATTGCGCCGTCATTTGTGATTGTGTGTGATTCTCTGTCTTCAACGGGCGAACGACACTGCCCGCGCCGGTGAGAACCGCACGCTGATCCTTGCGGAAATAGTCGATCGATTGTGTTTGCACGCGGGCGCCGTCGCTGTTGTTCATGATCACCGGCGCAGTATCAGTGCCGTGGGCGAGCAGTTCTTCCTGCGTGGTGCCATAGGCAAGATCGCGCGCGGTGATTTGCGTGCCTTTTTGGCGGACAGTCATCGGAGCGCCCAGGAAAGTAATTACTTGACCATGCGGGTCAGCACGTAGTGGGCCGCTTTCGCTATAAGGTGTGACAATCAGCTTGCCGGTCCAGGTGATGAGAATAGGCTGATCGCCAAGTCCATTTTGCTTTGATGAATTCTTTTCCTTGGCAGGTTGCTTATTGCCCTTTGCATTGGAAGTTTCGGATTGGGCATCAACAGCCGGGACAGACCCTTCGCGTTTTTCTGCGGGTCGTGGAGTCGCCGCTATTGATGGAGACGAAGCGCTGTCCGCCGAACCGTTTTGCTCGGCGGCAAAATCAACCTGCATCTCATCCGCGCGCGCAAGCTCGGCGTTCGCCTGCACTACATGCACATCATTCTGAAATGACGCGCGATAAACCTGAATCGTCGGTGCATGCGCGGGCGAAGTAATTTGCGGCGGAGTCGCCGGCGACGCTGGACTCGCAGGCGCAACCGGCGTCGGAGCTTTCTGTGGATGCGTCGATTTTTCCGTCGCGTTCGGATGCTTGATCAGCAATCGCTGCCCATGATCAACCTGCAGCAACTGGAGTTTACTCTGCTTTTGATCCCAGCGAATTTGCAAACCCCATCCGTCGAAATCCTCGTCTTCGCCGCGCATGTGAACAGGGATCTGATCGCCAGCAACATTTTTGCCATCGATCGTGGAAGCATCTGTATAGATGCGGTTGATCTGCGTGTCGAACGTCGCATTATCCATTGTGACCGTGAGCGTCGGCTTAGGCGCGGAGTCGGATTCAAACAGCCGAATCGTGACATCTTTCATGTTCCCGCGCGTGGGAGCAGCAGGCTGGGTCATCGTGATGCCAGCGTTTTTCCCCGGTGGCCCACCCTCTTCGACCACCACATTCCCCGTGCGTCCATTGACGCGCATGATCCGCCCCTGATCCAGAAAAAATTCCGCCTGTGGCGACGCCACTTTCATCGTGCCATCGGGATTCCAATCATAATGCGTGCCGCGAAATCGCTCGGTGAGATTGCCGTTATTCGGATTATGTCGCTCGATCCACACCCCTTCGCCGGGCCCGATGCCCATGTGATTGGCACTATTCGACGGCTGCGTCGCCAACACCTCTTCGTGCGGCTCATTATTCAATGGAGCCAGCGAAGGCTGCAAGTATTCATAAAGAAAAAATCCGACCATCAAAACGGCCAGCGTGAGGAAAATGATAACCAGTGAGCGCATTTAAATTTATTTCTCGTCAACATCCAACATTCGCAGCACCACGAGGTCCTGCACATCTATTAAGCCAACGGGCTGATTTTGTTCGTCCACCACTGGCAATTCATCAATGCGATATTGCTGCATAATCGCCATCGCCTCGCTGGCCAGGGCATCGGCCGCAACGCGTTTAGGATTAGCGTGCATAACCTGTTTGATGGGGCGATTCAACGCATTGCCATCATCTTCCTGAATCAACCGGCGAAGATCGCCGTCGGTGAAAATGCCGCTGATTTTTTCGCTAGAGTTCACCAGAATCACCGCGCCGCTGCGCCGTTTGATCGCGCTGACCACATGCAGCACCTGGCCCACAGTTAAATCTTCCGAGGCCACCGGAAGATTATCCCCCTTTTTAAACGTCATCGCTTCGGAAACTCTGATCAACTTTCGGCCTAATTGTCCGCCGGGATGAAAAACCGCAAATTGCTCTGACGTAAAATTCCTCTCATTCATCACGGTCAGCGCCAGCGCATCGCCCAATGCCAGCATCGCCGTCGTCGAAGCGCTCGGAGCCAATTTCAATGGACACGCTTCTTCAATAGGTCCCGTGGCAATCGTCAAATCCGCATGCCGGGCCAGGCTATTGGTGCGCGAGGCCGTGATCGCAATCAGCTGATGCGAAAGTTTTTTCACAATGCTGGCCAGCCGCAGAATTTCATCGCTCTCTCCGCTGGCGGAAAAGATCAAAATCACATCCCCCTGTCGGATCGATCCCAGATCGCCATGCACCGCATCGCTGGCAGAGAGAAAATGCGAAGGCGTTCCGGTGCTGGCAAATGTCGCCGAGATTTTCCGGGCGATATGCCCCGCCTTGCCGATGCCGCTAACCAGCACGGAAGCCGGGCAATTCAGGATGAGCCCGACCGCCGAAGCAAATTGCTCATCGATCGCTCCTGCCACGAATTGCACAGCCGCGCTTTCCGCCGCCAATACATTTCGCGCAAATTGCAGAACTTTTTCCGCCATGCTTCTCCGCGATTATCAAACGCCCCTCCACAAAAGCAAGGCGATGCGCCGCGCACTAAAACCGGCGGTGGCACTTCAGTGCCACTGTTAATGTCGCATCATGTACATACGCGACTCTATTCTCTAGAATATTTCCCATGGACGAGACCCTTCGTAAACGCCTGGTGCCCGGCGCCAAGGTGCAAGTAACCCAGCAGATCCCCATGCGCAATCGCGTCTGGACCAGCAACGTCGCTGGCACGGTCGTCGATTACGAGCAGAAAAAGACCGGCTCCTGGTATGCCCACTCGCGCGACGACAAACTCTGGCTCGACCGCCTCACCCTCCGCAAAGACGATGGCGAAATCACTACGCTGAATCTGGATGAATACACGCATATAGAAATGAAATAAATCAGGGACAAGGTACAAGGCGGCAAGGGACAAGGGAAATGCGAAGAAATTTCCCTATACAATATTTAGCGGTGGTGCGTAGCACCGCGTTGAATAGCGCACCCTAGCGCGGTCCTTCGGACGCGCCGCTAAATATTTTGTAGGCAGCACATTTAACTTCTTCCCCTTGTCCCTAAATTCTTATGGACGCTTGTATCTTTGGCCTCATCGTCGCCGATCTGATCGCCGAGCCCATGGATCTGCGTTCGCCACCGCCCCCCGGCGGACTGGCCAAATTAAATTCCCTCCAACTCTCCCCTGGCGGGAACGTCTGCAACGTCGCCATCGCCATGGCCAAGCTCGGCGCCAAAGTCGCCGCCGCCGGAATCGTCGGCGATGAGCCGCTCGGCCACGCCCTCCTGAAAAAAATGCAAGCCGATGGCGTGGACGTAAACGCTGTCGAAGCGCGGGCCGGCGTGCAAACCAGCGCCACCGTTGTCGCTGTTGAACCTGGGGGCGAGCGCTGCTTCTTTTACACCCCCGGCGCCACTGATTTGCTAGACGCTGCCGCTTTCGAAAAATATTTCGCTCTATTCGAGGAGGCGAAGATTTTACAAATCGGCTATTTCGGCCTGCTCCCACGCCTCACCGCCGAACTCCCCGCACTGCTTGAAAAATTAAAAAAACGCGCTCCTCATCTTCGCATCGCTTTCGACACGGTTAACCCCCCTGCCGATGCAAAATTGCTTCCTCCGATCCTTCGCCACGTCGATATTTTTTGCCCCAGCCGCTCCGAAGCCATCGCCCTCACGAAACAAACCGACCCTATCGAGATGATCACTGCCTTTCGCCAATGGATGCCCAAAGGCCTTATCGGCATCAAGCTCGATCGCGATGGCTGCATCCTCGACGACGGCCCGCACCGCATCACCGCCCCGATCTATCCCGTGAAAGTCGCTGACACCACTGGCGCCGGCGACACCTGGTTCGCCGGCCTATTGGTCGGATTGCTTCGCAATATGCCGCTGGAACAAACCGCCCGCCTCGCCAACCGCGCCGCCGCCGACTGCTGCACCGCATTCGGCGCCAGCACCGGCGTTAGAAATCTCGAGCAAACTCTGGCGCGAATTTAAAATTGTTAGTTGATAGTTGTTAGCAGATAGTTGTAGAAGACCCACGACCACTAACCACTATCTATTAACAACTAACAAATTTATAATCCGTGAAAGCTCGGAAGGAGTCGATCTTGGCGAAAAAATCACCATTGGCGGAACGGCTGGATGTTGTGCAAGAGAAAATTGCCGCCGTCTGCGCCAAAGCAAAACGCGATCCCTCCGAAGTCACGCTCATCGCCGTCACGAAATACGCTGCCCCCGAGCAGATTCGTGAGATCGTGCAATTGGGCATCAATGACC
Source organism: Tepidisphaeraceae bacterium (assembly GCA_036490535.1). Lineage (GTDB taxonomy): Bacteria > Planctomycetota > Phycisphaerae > Tepidisphaerales > Tepidisphaeraceae > DASXDR01. The sequence continues at coordinate 7,318 of DASXDR010000036.1, forward strand.
TCGGCGAGAGCCGCGTGCAGCAGCTTGCGCAGCGTGCCCCTCAGATCAACGAATTTTTCGCTCGCCGCGCCGGCCTGGGTTCCATCACCCCACCGAAACTCCGCTGGCACATGATCGGCCATCTGCAGCGCAACAAGATCAAAGCGATTCTTCCCATCGTTCATATCGTCCACAGCATCGATTCGCTTCGCCTCGCCGAAGAGTTGGACATTCAATGTAAAAAATTCGACCGCAAGCTCCCCGTGATGCTGCAGGTGAACGCCTCGGAGGAATCCAGCAAACATGGCGTTGCCGTCGGCGCCGCCGTTCATCTCGGCGAGCAGATCGCCGACATGCCCAACCTCCAACTCGTCGGCCTGATGTCCATGGCCCCGCTCACCGAAGACAAAGAAATCATCCGCAAATGCTTCGCCCGCACGCACGAGATCTTCGAAGAAATGAGATGGCACAAGATCGGCAAATCCGGATTCAAGCATCTGTCCATGGGCATGTCCCACGATTACGAGCTCGCCATCGCCGAAGGCAGCACCATGGTCCGCATCGGCACCGACCTTTTCGGCGGCAAGCCCGAGGGAATTGATGAAAATGACGATTAACTCGATGCGTCTTACCGCTGTACTAAAACCGAATCAGTTGCAACTTTATGCATGTGAGAACTACGCTAAACACAAGTAAATAGGCCAGAAGAGCTAAAAAAGTAAATCTGTCAAGAGAAAAAGGTAACGTGGCGGGTAGTATTTTTGTTTCAGAAGCCTCCTGCAAAGAGCATCTATTACGATGAGATCTCCATGCCTTGCCAGCATTTTGCAAGATTGGTGACCAACAAATAAACCACACTACCAAAGCTACGCTGCCGAAAGAAACGGGATTGATGATCAGGGCGATAACCATCGCTACACTGCTTGCCATTAACACAGATACCCAAAAAAATTTGCGCGCGAGGTCGCTTGAAAATGAAAATTTGATCGTCTTTTTTGCTGCCCGCTTACCTGCTGCAGACAAAAAGGAGGCTCGAAAAATCAACAGCGTCACAAGAATAATTCCCGCATACAAGAGAACCAACAGGATTCCATTTCCGAATAAATCTTGTAGACGATCGGACTGGAACTGCTGCTGTTGGTTGGCGCCATATCGAAATAGACGAGCTATTTTGTGATCGGCATCGTGGTTCCAATCCAGCATATATGTGCTTGAAACGTGACTGCGAACCAAAAAAAGAAGATCATGAATATGGTCAAGCATTGGATTTGGCAACGAAGAGCATCCAAAGTTTATGTATTTCAATGCGAATGGCAATCACATTTTATCACGCAGAGAATGATCCTTCCTCTGTGAAAAGTCCTTTGCGCTAGAACGACTCCCTCCTGCGAAGGTGAACTTTGTGCGCTCCGCAAAACATCGCACTCATCTATATTCCATTTCCATGGCGGAGCGCTTAACGTCCCTACAACAACTTGATTTTAAACCCCGTGGCAAAGTCCAACCCAGCCCAGCCGAATGGCGCGATCAGTTCATCTACCAACTATTGATAGACCGCTTCGACGATAACAAAGAGCACCCGCCCTACGACGCTAAAAACGCCAAACATGGCCGTGATGAAAAAAAATCCGGCTGCTTCCAGGGCGGCAAAATCAAAGGCATCACTCGCCGACTCGATTACATCAAAAACCTCGGCTGCACGACGATCTGGATTTCCCCGCCCTTCAAGAATCGCCAGGAATGCCAGGACGCCTGCCACGGCTACGGCATCCAGGATTTTCTCGCCATCGACCCACGCTTCGGCAGCACCGAAGACCTCCGCGAGCTCGTCGACGAAGCCCACAAGCGCGGCATGTTCATCGTCCTCGATATCGTCATCCAACACACCGGCAACAACTGGTCCTACCCAGGCGACAAAGGCAATCCATTTAAGGAAGATGGCCAATATCCTTTCGGCGCCTGGCGCGGCCGCGATAACCGCCAAATTCCCCCTGACAAAACCAAAGACCTCGGCCCCGATGACGGCGTCTGGCCCGTCGAATTGCAAAACCCCGACTTCTACAAACGCCGCGGCGAAATCCGCAACCTCCTCGACTGCGGCGATGATGAACGCATCAACGGCGATTTCTTTGTCTTCAAAGATCTCGATCTAAAAAACCCCGCCGTCCTCGACATCATCATCAAGTGTTACAAATTCTGGATCAGCGCCGTGGATTGCGACGGCTTCCGCATCGATACCGTCACCAACACCGAACCTGAAGCCACCGCCATCTTCTGCAACGCCATCCGCGAATACGCCCGCTCCATCGGCAAACACAATTTCCTCATCTACGGCGAAATCGTCGGCTCCGATGACCTGCTCCAGAAATATATCGGCGGCAATATCCCCGTCCCCGGCGAAGGCAAACGCTTCCCCATGTTCAGCGCCGTCCTCGATTTCCCGCTCTACTTTGTCCTCGAAGAAGTGATCAAGGGTTTCCGAAATCCCGAAGAGCTGCGCAACCGCGCCGAAAAATTTCGCTGGTTCTACCGCGACTACAGCGAAGTCGGCCAATATTTCATCACCTTCGTCGACAACCACGACCAGATCGCCCGCCCGTACAAACGCTTCGGCTACGGCGTCGACGACCCGCGCCAAGCGGTTCTGGCCATCGGCTATTTGTTAACCAGCATGGGCATACCCTGCATTTATTACGGCACCGAGCAAGGCTTCGACGGCGGTGGCAAATCCGATCAATGCATCCGCGAGACCATGTTCGGCGGCACCTGGGGCGGCCACGACACCACCGGCGTGCAATTCTTTAACCCCGAACACCCCATCTACCAGGGCATCGCGAGAATCGCCAAAGTAAGAGCCGCCGAAGCCGCCCTGAAATATGGCCGCGAATATTTCCGCCAAATCAGCGGTAACGGCAAAGATTTCGGCTACCCCATCGACGGCAACTGCACCCTCGCCTATTCCCGCGTCCTAGACATTCATTCAATTGTCGTCGCTCTTAATCTTCAGGCCGCCGACCGCAATGACTGGATTCTCCTCGACCCCAATCTCAACCCCGCAGGTAAAAAACTAAAAAACCTCCTAGGCGACCAAACCCTGACCATAGAACAAACCCCCGCCGGCCCCGCCGTCAAAATCCCCCTCAAGCCGCGCGAAATGATGATCCTCAAACCCGTCTAACATATTGAATGCTCCAAATCTTCCCTTGCCAATATTTAGCGGCGTGTCCGAAGGACCGCGTTGAACAGCGCAAACTAACGCGGTGCTACGCACGCGCCGCTAAATACTGCATGATTAAATTATTCGAATATTCGAACGCGAATTGAATGTTGAATTAACTCACGCCGCTGTCACCGTCGCAGGCCCCAACCGCAACCGCCGCAACTCCGCCCTCGTTAATTCGCCCACAATGCGCGTCAGTGTGGCCAGGATCTGTCGCCCATCAATATCCTTATCGAGACTCTTAAACTGAATGCCCGCCCGCGCCGTATTCCCCTTCGGTGCTTCCGGATAACGCATCCTTCCTTCCAGAATTAACTCACCTTGTGGCGTCATCAACTGAACGCGCAGCCGATCCTCCGGGCTCACCTTGGGCGGGTCGTTCCCATCCCCCTCGAAAATAACCCCCACTCCTCCGAGACTGATGTTCCTCAGCTGCGCTCTGACTTCCTGCTTCGCCATGGGCCGATCGCGCACCGGCACGCCGGGACCAATCCGCCAAACCCGAACGCGCAGTTCCGCATCCTCCGGCACCGCTACACGATAATTGCTGCGGCGCTGAATGGTCTTAATCTCTGTCGGGGCCTGGAGCAGCACCGCTTCAACGACCATCTCATCATTAATGCGATACTCGACCTGATGCTTTTTCAGCGGCGCGGTGAAGACGATTTTCACTGGCCCCTGGCGAAATGAAACGCCCGCACGCTGGCCATTGGTAATCAGCTCATTGACAAGCAATCGCTCCTCAGCTGGAACCTCCGCCCAGATGCCCTCTTCGGTCTCCGCCAGAAAGCGAGATTTATGATGGCGGACAATGCCTGCTGATGGAAACGAAATGACGATTCCCGCGTTTCGGGCGATCGCTGCTGAAACAATTTCTTTATCCGATGTCGCCATTTCCCAAAATCCGTAATTCTCGGCGAGGCAAACGCCAGTGTTCTTATCGGCGCACGCTGCACGAACCTTAATAGGAAACCACCAGACCTTCCATGGGCTCCCCGCACATTGTGAGTTGGCCCGCACAGCGTCCAGACCCTATAATGCCCGCTCTTTTGCCAGAAAGGATAAGCATTCATGGCCGAGGACGGCATCGCCCTGGGAAACCTGAGTTTAGCGCAGGCATTTCCCTTTACCCACATTTTCCGCACGTTCCGAATCGCCACGCATTTATCGAAATTATTTCTGGCATTATTTCTCCTGCTGCTGATTTATGGCGGCGGGCGGGCCATGGACGGCCTCTGGCCACATCGATACCTGGCTGCACCCGGCGATCTGGGGGTCGTGCAGGACCAGGATAATTTCGACCAGCCACAGGGAATTTGCTTTACCTTTTTCAGTTACGAGCTGCAGCAGGTAGAAAATACGGCTGAATCGGTCGTCTTCGCACAATGGCAAGGCGTTATCGCCAGCCTGGGGCATTTCTGGATCGACGGGCCTTCCTGGTTTTTCACCCAACACCCCTTCTTTGCCGCTATCTTCACGCTCTGGTTCATGCTGCTCTGGTCCATCTTCGGCGGAGCTATCTGCAGAATCGCCGCAGTACATGTAGCGCGCGATGAAAAGATTGCAGTGAGACAGGCTCTTTCCTTTTCGGTCGGCAAAATTCTCTCGTTCCTCTTCGCACCCCTGATACCACTGGGCATCTTCATCTTTATTGGCGTCATCCTCGCTGCTGCCGGTTGGATTCTTCTGCACGCGCGATATTTCGGCCCAGTCATCCTCGGAATATTTTTCGTTTTCGCGCTTCTGGGCGGATTCGTGATGACCCTGATTCTGCTCGGACTCATCGGCGGTTTTAATCTGATGTACCCCACGATCGCCGTCGAAGGCTCCGACAGCTTTGATGCGATCAGCCGATCGTTCAGTTACGTATATGCCCGACCCTGGCGCTTAATCGGCTACACGCTGCTGGCCATCATTTATGGCTCGATCACTTACCTCTTTATGCGCTACGTGATCTGGCTGGTGCTTGCGCTGACGCATTATTTCGTCGGCTGGTGGCTCGGTGGTCCCGACAACTCCGCCACTATCCGCTGGCAGCAAATGATCTGGCCCACGCCGAATTATTCCCCATTACCCTATCACCTGAATTTCGCAGCCATGTCCAACTGGGGCGACCGCACCGGAGCCGGGCTGATTGCTTTCTGGGTTTATTTGACCATCGCGATCCTGGGCGCGTATGCGATCAGCTTTTATTTTTCCGCGAGCACGATCATCTATATGTTGCTCCGCTCCAAGGTGGATGCAACCGAGCTGGAAGATGTTTATCTGCTCGAAGTGGAAGAGGAATTCCTCGAAGCGCCGGTGGAAAAAGCGGTTGAATAAATATAAAGCTTCCAACATTATCCAACACCGGTTCTGCCTGCGGTGAGCAAGGTCGAGCTGAGGTAACCCGAAGAACCGGATATCGCGCAAAAAAGTTTTATGGCCTTCATCAACGAAAATTATCTCAAGCTCAAAGCGGGCTATCTCTTTCCTGAAATAGCCCGGCGCGTAAAGGTGTTCGCGGCCGAAAACCCGCAGGCAAAAATAATCCGCATGGGCATCGGCGATGTCACCGAGCCACTCGTGCCCGCCTGCGTCTCGGCGATGCACCGCGCGGTGGATGAACTTTCGCACCGCGAAAGTTTCCGCGGCTATGGTCCCGAGCAAGGCTACGATTTTCTTCGGGAAGCGATCGCGCACAACGACTACGCCAATCGCGCCTGCCAGATCGCTGCCGATGAAATCTTTGTCTCCGATGGCTCCAAGTGCGACGGTGGAAATATTCTCGACATCATCGGCGAAGGAAATTCCATTGCGGTCATGGACCCGGTCTATCCCATCTATGTCGATACCAATGTGATGGCCGGCCACACCGGGGAAGCCAATGAATCCGGCGAATACGGCGGCCTGATCTACCTGCGCTGCACCCCGCAAAATCAATTCCTCCCCGAACCCCCCAGCCAGCCGGTCGATCTGATCTATCTCTGTTTTCCCAACAATCCCACGGGCGCCGTCGCCACGCGTCCCATCCTCCAGCGCTGGGTTGACTACGCCAAGGCCCACGACAGCCTGATCCTCTTCGATGCTGCTTACGAAGCCTACATCAGCGACCCCGCCATTCCGCATTCCATTTACGAGATTCCCGGCGCTGAGGGCGTCGCCATCGAATTCCGCTCCTTTTCCAAAACGGCTGGATTCACCGGCACCCGCTGCGCTTTCACCGTTGTGCCCAAAACCGTGATGGGAAAAACTCGCGACGGGAAAAAAGTCTCGATGCATTCGCTATGGCATCGCCGCCACACCACGAAATTCAACAGCGTCTCTTACATCGTCCAGCGCGGCGCCGAAGCGATCTACTCGCCCGAAGGCAAGGACCAGGTGCAGCAAACCATAGCCTTTTACATGTCCAACGCGCATCTGATCCGCGAGGCGATGACGAAGATGGGCTTCAGCGTTTATGGCGGCACCAACGGCCCTTATGTCTGGGTCGCTACTCCCAAAGGCATTGGCAGTTGGGAATTTTTCGATCAACTTCTGAAAAAGGCGAATCTGGTAGTCACCCCCGGCGCCGGTTTCGGCCGCAGCGGCGAAGGATTCTTCCGCATCAGTGCCTTCAACTCCAGGCAAAATGTCGAAGAAGCCATGACCCGCATCGAAAAAATAGTGCGATGACAAATTCAACACCGGCGATGGCACGCTCGACTGAGCTTGTCGAAGTCTTTAGTGCCACTGACAAATCTCTTCCCTGTTCCATCCCCTCTTCACGCCCGAGTCGCTTCTCCCACCCCCGCCGCTTCGCGAAGCATCTTAATCATCTCTTTCGACCCCAACTGCCGCTTCCCAAACCCCGGCAGCGCTCCCGCCGCAATCGCCTCTTCCTGAGCCTCCGGATAATTGCTCACCAGCATCGTCTTAATCTGCGGATAAGATTTCCTGAGGAATCTAATCAGCTCAACGCCACTCTCCATCGAAAACATCCCATCCAGCACGCGGTTGATCAAAATCAGATCAGGCGGATTGCGCAGCGCCGCCTGAAATTCACTATCATCATTCGCAAACGAAACCTGTCCGCCCGGTAGCGCAGACGAAACCGAAATCCGCAGATACGAACTATCCGGCCCACAATGCCCCACCAATAACACTCGCCGTGACGTCTGCTCCATAAGATGCTATCTCCAAAAAGGTGCAGCATTGTAGGCATGAAAAATCGGGCGAGAATGTGCGAACAGTTTGAACGCGTGAATGTTGGATGTAATGCAATTCACGCTAATCCAAAGCGCTTGCGTAATGCCCATTCTGCTCCGAGGCATCCCAGAATAAATCCAAAAAGGCGGATGGAATGCCAAAGGCCATATTCGATGCTGGCCGGATGCGTTTTCTGATATTGCTGAATCGATTGAAGCAAATTAGCCGTATCGTTGAGCGAATAAACCTTCTGCGTGGATGAGCCCGCCAATCGCGAAAGCGAGGAAGCATCCGGCAAAAGATTCGAAAGCTCCGCGGAGACAACAGATTGCTGCACTTGAGCCGACAATGGTGCAGCATGTCGAATCAGGTTTTGCCAGAAGCGATGATAAAGCTCGACGCTTTGGCCCCGCCAGCGCCAGGTTTCGTTGAAGCCGAGGAAAAATGTGTGGCCCTGGCCGAGAGACATTTCTGTTAATACCGGCGATCCAGACTCACGCTCGCTCAAGAGAACACGCGCCTGCGCTTTGAGTTGAGGAATTTGCAGATAGTGATACATCGCTGGAAGCCGATCCCACTGCGGCGTGATATCGCCAGGCTCATCTTCCAGCCGCAGTAAAGAAGATTCCAAATCAGCTGGCGTGAAACGAAAGAACGCATCAGCGCCCGCCCACGTCCGCCAAACCGGCTGGCCAGCGGATGGAGCAAATGGCAGCAGCGCAGCAAGATTTCCATCCGCAAGATAGTCGCCAGGCAGATGATTTCCACCCGCGATCAAAATCAGCCCAGCACGCCCCTGTTCCGTCGCAGCACGGATTGCCCGCCATTGCTGCGAGTTAAGCTGCCGCGCAGCCAGATCATTGATGATGATCACCTGCTGCTTCTGAAGCTCAGCGGTTGTGATGGAATCGCTTGGCAGAATAACTCTGCTATTGATCCACGAAGTTCGCGAAAGTTGTTGCTGTAGAAATTGAAAATCGCGATTGGGGAAACTGCTGAGCAGCGCGAGATTTAAGCGGGTCGGCTGGACGGTAATGCGAAAAGTGATCTGATTATTCGCGGAAGTCGCTTCGCCGGGAATGGGGGGAATGGCGAGCGTGAAGGTTTGCGGGCCGGGACGAGAAAGGAAGATATGGAAATGAAGATGGGCTAGACCCGACGAAGGAAGTTCAAAATTCTGAATCAACGTCGAATTTTCGGAATGCAGTACAGCCTGAAGCGAAAGGGTGGAAAGATTAATTCCCCGTACCTGGGCGGTAATGTCGAGGGGTTCGTCGAGATAGGCTTGGGTCGGAGCGGTGAGATTTTCCAGCACCAGATCGCGCGGCGTACCAGCGCATAAGATCGGAAAGATAGGCGGAGCATTAGCAGGCAGATTGGCCGCGAGGCTTCCACCAATCTGCCGACCATCGGTCAGGACCAGCAGCGCTCCGAGTCGTGTGCCATCCATGCGAGCGAGAAGCTGTTGGATCGCGCCGGAGATATCGGATTGATCGCCGCTGGGTTGGATAGTGGGCCAAGTCGGTACACCATGATCGCGCAGCGAGATTGGGGTAAGGGACGAATTGAATAACGCAGCGTAGATCGGAGTTGTAGAGGGCAGATCAGAGATAAATGGCTGAATCGCGGCGCGGGCACGATCGAACCGCGTGAGCGTGGATAATTTAGCGCACGCTTCACGGACGGCAGCGTTCTGCTCAAACAGACGATTATCGCTGGTACGTTGGGCAGCGGAGAGATTGCTCAAAACCGCTTCGATATTTTTCTGGGCCTGCTCAGGCCAATTGGGTTGGTCGATTCCGTCGGATAGATTTTTCAAAGGAGAAACCAAGGGTTCATCGCCCGGTAAATCAAGGGCTTTTTGCCAGCGCGAGGAAAAATCGGCGGTCGAAGATTGCGCGGAATTATTCATGAGCCGAGCGTATTGGCGCTCCGCGAGCGCCCGGCGAGTGTCATCCAGCAAAGCGATGAGCGGCTCGACTTTTTGCTGCAGTTTGAGGAAGTGATCATCGCGCCAGGAAGGCGGAAATATTTTCAACGCAGCAGCGATGGCGATCTGCTGAGCAGGAGGGTCGCCGGTGTCGAGAGCGGACATGCTGGCAGAACGATCGATGAGAATAGCGATGGGTGTTTTTGCATCGGCCTGTTCGCTGCGTACTGCCGTGGGCTTAAGCAGAATGAAGCAGATCGCCAGGAGCGCTGCAATGCGCAGGATGAGCATGATGCTCCACCACACGCGCGGAATGGCCCGCGCGTGCTGGTTATAAATCCAGATGGAGAGAAAGATGCAGGCCAACGCCAGGCCGATGATCATGATCCACGCTGCTCCGGACGTGGTCCCCCAGATGATATCTGCCAGAATAGGCGGCATCTGAAATTCCGCGCCACGCCGCAGCGCAGCTGCCGGATCGTATCCCACAAACGAAAAGCACCCTGTCCCTAAACTCATTTCCCCAGCCCCCGTCCCCAAAGCCCCGCAAAGAACATTTCGCAAATCGCCAGCGCAAGCGTCAAAACGATGCCGGGAATCCAAAGCGAAATTTGCTCCCCCCCCGCCGCCGACGACGCATGGTCATCCGCGGAGAGGATTTGCAGATGCAGGTCAGATTGCAGATGGTCCATCGCCTGCGCGCTCAAAGGAATTAGATCCGATTCAGAAGCCGGCGGATCGACAATGAAGGATTGTTCCTGCACGCCATGAGGCGAAGCGGCGCGAACGATATATTCACCCGGCTCATGCACCGGACCAAATCGAAATTCAATGCGATCCGCCAGCGGAGAGGAATCGCATTCCTCGGTGTGCTGGTTAGGCAGAATCACGCGAAGCGTCCGCGGATCAATTTCTGCTGGAAAGCTCCCCGCGATCATCTCACCGGGCATGAGATTTCTCTGGCTCATGCTGGCGGAACAAAGGTATTTCACGCACGACTGCACGAAGGGAAGATAAAAATTCGAGAGCGGCAGATTGCTCCAATCCGCACTCAAAGGCGTGGTGAGCAGGAGCACGTGCCCATGGCCAAAAGTTCCTTCAACCACAAACGGCTCGCCCGTCGCATACGAAGAGAGCACCTGCACATCACCGCCATGAGGATTAGCAGGAAAGTAGCGGGCGATCGTGGCCTGCGGAATGGGATCAGGTGTGGTCTTGAGGAATTGAAAAACCGGATGGCTCAGGTCGATCCCCAGCAATGATGTCGGCGGGGCGTCAGCGGAAGTGGGTTTGGCGAGCGAGGCGGGGGAAAGCCCGGTGCCATTGCGATAAAACGTCTGATTGAAATCATCAGATCGCACCAGATTGCCAGGCGCGATGATCAACCCGCCGCCGGTGTAGGTGAATTGTTCGAGGGCGCGAAGCTGATCAGCAGAGAGGGCCGGAACATTGGCCAGGATCACTACGCGCGATGAGTTCAGAAGATCAGGCGTGCATTGATCAATCGGAGCAATGCGCACCGCGCAGGGGTTACGATCGGTATTTGTCGGCTGTGTGGTGGCTGGAAAAGGGCAAAGCGCCAATTGGAGAAAATCCGCTTCGTGGCGGAATCGATTCGTGGAGGTTTGACCCGTAAAAATTAAAACCGGCAAACGAGGAGCGACATCAACGATCATGTCGTGCGTATTGTCGAAAGGCAGATCATTGATATCGATCGTGGCCGTGAGATGAAATTGACCAGCATGAGAGAAAGAGACAGGAAGATTAATCGCGCGGCTTTCGCGCGCTTCGAGCGTTAGGTCGCTGGTAGCGAGCGTTTGGCCCTGATCGGTCAGACTGAGATGAATCGACCCGCGCGCACTCAGTCCATAATTGTGAATTTGTACCGCGATCTGAGTAGGAAGATTCGCAATCGCTGGCGACGAAATTAATTGCAGCGAATCGATGGCAACGTTCTCAGTTTTTTTACTGCCGACCGGAATCCAGGTAATGGGTGCAAAGCGTTTCTCTATCCATTGATGAATAAACTCTGGCGAAACGTACTGCCAATTATTCCCTTGACGATCACTGACAATAAAAATTCGGGCGTGCAGGGACTGATTTTTACATAGCCGGGCAGCATGCTGAAGCAACAAAGCGAAATCAGATTGAGACAGCGTGGGTTCGGTAGAAAGAATTTGCTGAGCGACAGCTTGCAGATCAGTCGTAGAGGTTAGGACCGCAGGATTCACCTCGCCGGTGCGCAGTAATGCAACACTATCCCCCGAATGCAGTTGTGCAATCAGATTGATCGCTGCTTCCCGGGCGCGATCCATGCGCGATCGCTGATTTTCCGTAACCGCCATGCTCGCGGAATTGTCTAAGATCACAACTGTAAACGTAGTAACTCCACTATGACCAATACGGATTTGCGGTAAAGCCAGCGAAGTAGCCAGCACCGCAAGTAAGCCGCAGCGCATGGATAACAACGCCCATTGCCGCAATCGACTCGCCTGGGTACGGCGCGTATCTCTACCAGGCAAAAACATCATCGCACCCCAATCTACAGTTCGGAAGCGAGAGCGGCTGAGGAGGTGGAGGACGATGGGCACCACGACGGCGGCCAGGGCGGCGAACATGATGGGGTTGAGGAATTGGATCATTGAATCATTGAATCATTGGGTCATTGGGTCATTGGGTCATTGGGTCATTGGGTCGTTGGGTCGTTGGATCATTGGATCATTGGTTCGTTGAGTAGTTGGTTCGTTGAGTCGTTGAGTCGTTGGGTCATCGGGTCATCGGGTCGTTGGGTCGTTGGGTCGTTGGGTCGTTGAATGATTGAATCATTGGATCATTGAGGTCAGGCGATCACTAATATTGATTCAATGGTTCAATGATTCAATGCTTTATCCCATTCTGCGATGCAGGAAGTGCGTCAGGGATTCGATCAGGTCGGAGCGTGTGAGGAAGTTTTGGGATTCGATGTGCAGGCCGGCGAAGAGTTGGGAGAGTTGGGTTTGATGGTGGTGGAAATTTTGCAGATAGATCTGGCGGACCATGGCGGGTTCGCAAAGGCGGGAGGGTTCGGACTCGAGGCCGCGGAAGCGGGTCCAGTAGGAGAAGGGGAAGTGGCGTTCATCGTGGTGAAGGATGCGCAGGGCGATGATTTCGTGGCGATGGTGGGCGAGATGGGCTAGAGCGGTTTTGAGAGGATCGAGGGGAGTAAAAAAATCGGAGATGAGGATGACCAGAGAGCGGCGGCCCAGGCGCTCGGCGAGTTCGTGGAGGGAAGCGCTGAGGTTGGCGGGGCCGTTGGGGACGGTGCGTTGCAGGGCGCTGACGATGCGGGATAACTGGGGGGAGCCGTCTTGCGGGGCGAGATATTGGGTGATTTTTTCAGTGGTGGTGGCGAGGCCAACACTTTCGGTTTGGGCGAGCATGAGATAGGAGAGGGCGGCGACCATGCGGGAGGCGTAATCGAATTTATTGTCGGGGAGCTGGCCGTAGGCCATGGAGCCGCTGGCGTCGAGGACGAGCGTGCAGCGGAGGTTGGTTTCTTCGTCGTATTCCTTGACGTAGGGGCGATCGGTACGGCCGAGGACGCGCCAGTCGAGGCGGCGAAGTTCGTCGCCGCGCACGTAAAAACGGTGTTGGCGGAATTCAACGCTGGAGCCTTTGAGGGCGCTGCGGTGGCTGCCGGTGGTGGCGCCTTCGACGACACGGCGGGCGGAGAGATGCAGATGATTCAGCCGCTGAATCGTGGCGGGATCGAGATAGCGGTTGATGACCATCATGATTTAACTCTGCAACATTCTCGGCGTGTTGTGATGAAAATACCATGCGACGATGCCGGCGATAGCCAGGGCGGCGATGAGCAAGGCGATAGCCAAGGATAAAGTGCGGATTTGCAGGCGTGAGGGCGATGCTGGGCCGGATAGATCGGGGAGATAACCGCCATCGAGGAATGCGGCTAAGGAACGCAACGACCGGGTATGTTGCTCGGGCAATTCGGCGCCAGCGGGTCGCAGGAGATCGCGGGTGATTTGCACGGCGGCGTCGATGTCTTTTTGCTCATCGGTCCAGAGGAGCGGGCTGGCGTCGGTGAGGAAAACACCATCGGGAATGATGATGATATTTTTAGGTTGCAGGTTGCCGTGCACGAGGCCGAGCTGGTGAAGGCCTTCGAGGGCGTCGATCATCTGGCGCAGGGCGCGATAGAGGTCGTCTTCGGGGAGCGGATCGGCGAGAGATTTGCCGGGGATGGGTTGCCAGGCGAGATAAAATTGATCATTGATTTTGCGAAGGCCAAGCAGATTAGCGAGGCGCGGGTGCGGAGCTTGCTGCAAGCGCTCGAGGCGTTCGGGAATGCCATCGCGCAAGAGGCCATTTTCAAAACATTCCGTGGGCACTGGCGAGAGTAGTTCTGGCTGCTGGCTGCTGGTTGCTGGCTTCTGCTCGCTCACAGCATCTTCTCCCGATTGCGCGGGATCAGGGCCAGGACTTTACCGATGATTTGCTCGACGCTGATTCCCTCGGCCTGGGCGTTGAAGTTGACGATCAGGCGATGGCGGAGCACGGGATAGGCAACGGCCTGGATGTCTTCGAGGGTGACATGGACGCGTCCATGGAGAATGGCGCGGGCTTTGGCGCCGAGAATGAGATATTGGCCGGCACGTGGGCCGGCACCCCAAGCGAGCCAATGGCGGACGAAATCGCCGGCGCCTGCTTCGCCGGGGCGCGTGGCGCGAATGATCTCCAAGGCGAATTGATAGGCGGTTTCGCCAACGAGAACCTGGCGAACCGTGGATTGCAGGGCGCGAATTTTAGCGGCATCGAGAATGGCCTGGGCGGCAGGAACGGAGTTTCCGGTCGTGCGGCGAAGGATTTCCAATTCATCTTCTTTTTCGGGATAGCCAATCAGAACCATGAACATGAAGCGATCGAGCTGCGCTTCGGGGAGCGGATAGGTGCCTTCCTGTTCGATTGGATTGCGCGTCGCCATCACAAAAAACGGATCGGGCAGCTCGAATGTGCGGCCGGCGATGGTGACTTGGCGCTCCTGCATTGCCTGGAGCAAAGCGGATTGGGTTTTGGGCGGGGTGCGGTTGATTTCATCGGCCAGCAGGAGATTGGCGAAGATCGGGCCTTTGGCGAATTCGAATTTGCGGCGGCCGGTTTCGGGGTCTTCCTGCAAGATATCGGTGCCGCTGATATCGGAGGGCATCAGGTCGGGGGTGAATTGGATGCGGGCGAAAGAAAGGTCCATTGCTTTGGCGAGAGAAGAGACGAGCAGGGTCTTTGCGAGGCCGGGCACGCCTTCGACGAGGCAGTGGCCGCCGGCGAGGAGGCAGATGAGAATTTCTTCGATGACGCGTTGCTGGCCGACGATGGTTTTGGAAAGCTCAGCGCGAAGCTGGGCGCAGGTTTCGGCGACTTCTTTAGTGTTGTCGATCTGCGCGGGGGGAGCGGACATAGCGATTATCTTGCGGTTTTCGGAGAGAAAATTCTAGATTAGCCACAGATGGGGCACAGATAGACACAGATTAAGACAAATCGGAACTATGCACTTGGCAAAGCAGACCCATAAACCGGTCATTTCTGCACGTTGGCAAGGCGACTATTTTTTAGGTGGTTTTCTTAGCAGCTTGATCCCACTGGCGAGGATGAGTACGGCGAACGCCAAGCGCCAAGAAATTCCCCGAGATCGTGTTCGGCGCGCAGATTTCGCCAGCGAAAGCATCGTCCACCGCATCCAGATACGCCTTGTGGCTGTCCGTGGTGAGTTGCACGAAGTTGTCGAGCGAATGCTTGTATGTCCAAACATTCGTTCACCAAACGAGATTTCTGTTTGCAAGATCATAAACAAATTTTAGTCCAAGGTTTTCAGTACCAGCATGCGGTGTTAAGATCGCCGTTGAAGGAGCATCCAGATGCGATCTCTAGAGCTATTTGCTGGCGCCGGCGGGCTTGCGATTGGAACAGCCCGCGCGGGTTTTCAGCACGAACGCCTGATCGAGTGGGATCATGACGCATGCGAGACTCTCCGCCGAAATTCTCGCGCGGGCGCGGGTCACGCTGGGGATTGGCAGATAATCGAGGGTGACATTTCCAAACACGCTTTCAAGCCATATGAGAGCCAGATCGAGTATGTCTCGGGTGGGCCACCGTGTCAGCCGTTCTCCCTTGGAGGCAAGCATCGCGGGTACCAGGACAAGCGTGACATGTTCCCGCACGCCGCCCGCGCCGTCCGCGAGATACGTCCCAAAGCTTTTATATTTGAGAATGTGCGCGGGCTGCTGAGAAAGAACTTCGCAAATTATTACAGCTATATTCTCCACCGTCTAAGGTTTGCGGATGTGTCACCGAAACGGCTAATAGGACGGTTATGATGCGTAAGCCCAGCCCAATTCATCGTGATCCAACCACCGACGGTGACGACTACGGATGCATTGGTCGGACAGCCAAAAAGGGAAATCGAGCCGTTGCAGAGCTGGTCGAATCGATCAAGCGCGATTTACACCTTCGGTGTTTAGCGGACGGAAGTGAATTGATCGAGCAAGTACGCTTGCACCTCGAAGAAATTGACCGCAGATACGACTGTGGCGCCTGCGACACGATTGTGAAAGAGAACGTGCTCTTTGCGCTGGCAGACGCCATTGCAGATGCTGGGTTGTCTGATTTCAGCCCAATGCAGATCTACGGTTGGTAATTACGCGCTGACGCCTACGTTATGTCGCAAGCACAACCGAGCTACCTCATAGCCGTCTAACAAGATAATTGGTGATTTCCCAGCTTCAATAGCTTCCAGTATCGCAGCGCGTGAGAAGTGACTTGTTGTTACAAGACTTCCACGAGCGTGTGGCTGCAAACTGCCACGAAGTTCGGCAACTTCTCTACGGCCAACCGTATGCAACCATCGCTTTGCTTGGACTTGAACAAGCAACCCCTTCACCATCCACAATCCCGCTCCCGCGTATGCATTGACGTCAATCCCGCCGTCTTGGCTAAACCGAGTGACGGCTGCATTTTCGAAGCCACTTCGCTTCAGAAGCTCGCAAATGACGTGCTCGAATTGGCGGGGGTCCGTCGCCAATAACCCAGCTCGCATCGCTTCGACGGCATCGGCATCTTCGATTGCACGTGCGCTTTGCTGCTCACCACTAGTGACAACTTCGCGCTCATCCGGCGTCTCGGAATTTACTCGCCGAGATTCTAAAATGAGCGATTCAGACAAAATGTAGTCCGAATCCGGATTTACAACTTCTGGTTCCGTGTGAATTCGAAACTCAAATAACCAAACCTTTCGCCCTATCCGACGGACGTCGATCTGTGAATCAGGATAATGGCGTAGATATTCCAGTAATCCAAGAAAGCGCCATCGCTTTTCGCCGATCGTGCGATCGCGCCTGCTGCCAACTGCTATGAATCCGTATATTGGAAAGGAAACCGCTGCCTGCTGCGGCAGGCGGCGATTTACCCCGCCTAGTGATTGATCGCCCTCGCGTCCTGCCCCCGTGTAGATGAGCACATTGTTCTCGATCCGGTCGTGATATGGATTCTCTTTAAGTTGCCGAGCAGACGCCAAGGATGTAAGCACCACCGCCCGCCGAACGACCCCGTCTGATCCGATTGACAGTCGAACGCCCCCCGCGTTTCCAACATGCAAGACCTGTTGAATCTGTGCATTTGAATACAGTTCGCCAACTTTAAATGAGTGCGCATCGGGCATCTCGGCGGCAATTTAACCGAAAACCCCTGTAGGGACACACTTTCGCCAGACGAACGAAGTCAACGTATGTCACTCGTGCGCGGCAAGGACACCCACGCGGAGATGGTCGTCCGGCGACTCGTGCATTCACTTGGCTTTCGTTATCGGTTGCATGATCGCAAACTTCCGGGCGCGCCCGACCTCGTTTTCTCGTCCCGGCAACGAGTGATCTTCGTTCACGGCTGCTTTTGGCATCAGCATAGGTGCCCGAGTGGGAATCGAATACCCAAATCGCGGATCGACTTCTGGACCACAAAGTTACGTGGCAACGCTGCCCGCGATCGTCGCAATGTGCGAAACCTTCGACGGCGCGGGTGGGGTGTTCTTGTTATTTGGGAATGCCAATTGCGCGACGTGCCCAAACTTGCAAATCGAATCACAATATTTTTGAGCGTTAAACGATCATAGTTAGACCGCTTGAAATTCGCACAATGGCGGGGGGTTCAAAAATGATCGAGGAGTTCAATTAGTTTCCTACCTTCCAGGATTCTTTGTTGGTTCCGGCTCGGGCGGCGTTTGCCCCGTAGCCATATCAACAATCATCTTTCCCAGTTGGTTCAGCTTGGGTACATGAGATACCAAGCACCTCTGTGCCTCTAAGGTTAAATTTTAGCTTTTCGTTCGCACGTCGACGTTTTCTATGCCGGCGGCTGTGCCCGTGTGGGGGGTGATTAGGAAGCGGATGCCAATGGAGCGGGGTTGGTTGCTGGTGAGGTTGTTGGAGCCGGCCCAGGCGCGGTGGTTGTTGATTTCCAAGGCGGCAGATGCGGGGCCGATGAGCCAGCGGACTTGCAGGGCAGGGTCGGTGGGTCGGGGTAAAGTGGTTTCGAGCTGGTTGCCGGGGAGCATGATCTGCACGTTGGTTGCGTTGATCACGGCGGCTAGCTGGTTTTTCTGATCGGTGATAAAGACCTGGGCGATGGTGCCGTCGGTTGGGATATCGAGCCTGGTGGTGAAAGAGAAGAACTGGTCGGGGTTAAGAGATTGGGCAGAGACGATGGCCCATTGGGTGTCCTGGCGATTGGGGAGTTTGGCGTGCAGGCCGTGGGAGGCGGCTACGGGATTGTTGCCGGTGACATTCCACTCGCCGCCGATGGAATCAGCGAAATCGCTGGTGAGCCAGGGGGTGGAGAAATAGATGTTATCGAAATCGGTGGTGTTTTGCTGCGGCGCTTTGGCGGGGGAGAAGAGCATGGGAACCAGGGCAGCGAGGATGATGACGATGAGCAGGCCGCAAAGAATGGCGATGATGGTGGCGGGGCCGGTGGAGCGAACGGTGGCATCGGATTGGTGGTCTACCGCTTCCATGACTTTGCGGGTGAAGCCGACGCCGGGGCGGACTTGGCGCCAGCGCTTGCCGCTTTCGAGGCGCTGGCGAACACGGTAGAGGGCATCGAGCTCCTGGCCGTCGGTTGCATCGATCAGTTGCGTTGCTTCCTGCCAGGCGGGTGAGCCGGGGCCATCGCGCAGGGCGTCGCTTACGATCTGCAGAACTTGTTCGTCATTTTCAGCCTTCATCCTTCAGCCTTCATCCTTTTCTTTCATCGCCTTCGTCCTTCAATTTTGTCTTTTCGCCGAGCATGGTGGCCAATTTGCGAAGTCCATGGAACATGCGCGAGCGCAGGGTGACGGCTTTGGCGCCGGTGATCTCTTCCATCTGTGCGTAGCTCAAATCCTGGAAGATGCCCATGACGATGACTTCCTTCTGGTCGGTGGGCAGACCATCCATGGCCTGGAGCACGCGGACGATCTGCTCGCGCTTTTCCAGATCGTCCTCGACGCGCTCGGCGACGGCGCTGGCGTTGGAATTCATCTCCAGATCTTCCATGTTCAATTGCGTGGCGGTCTTTACGGGGCTGCGCTTGCGGCGCTGGGCCTGGTTGATGGCGAGGTTGCGGGCGATGGTGAAGAGCCAGGTGGAAAATTTCTGGGGATATTTGTAAGTCGCGGCAAATTTGAAGGCCCGCAAAAAAACTTCCTGGCCAATGGATTCGACATCCTCGACATTGCCGAGCATGCGATAGAGGTAGCTCAATACGGCCTGGCTGTAGCGCTCATAAAGGAGCGCAAATGCTTGTCTATCCCCCTGTTGCGTGCGGCGCATGAGCTGCTCGTCGGCGGCTGTACCTAAGGGGGCCGCCTTGAAATCGGCAATTTCCGACTCTGTTTCCTTACCCACTATCAATGCTTAATCATAGAACTGGCAAATGTTGAAGGCTAAAATATTTATGCATCGCGGCCGCGTGGGCGGTCGCGTCCCGATTGATCTCAGCTTTGCTTCGATCTATCGCGATGAGGAAAGTCCGAACTGCATGGACAGACGGTGCTTGGTAACGCCAAGGCGGCCTGCGGTAAGATTATTCGAACCAAGGAGCCGACGGAAAGTGCCACAGAAAAGAAACCGCTTGGGGGAAGGGACAAGGGACATGGGACAAGGGACAAGGGAAAAACGACGGGGCGATTTCGCGCTTTCGAATTTTTCCCTTGTCCCTTGCCGCCTTGTCCCTTGTCCCTTCCCTCGGAGTAAGGGTGCAAAGGTGCGGTAAGAGCGCACCGCGTTGATGGTGACATCGATGGCAGGGTAAACCCCACCGGCAGCAAGACCAAATAAGCGGATGAGCTCACCTGTCCTGAGCGTTATCCATCCGCGGGTAGGTCGCTTGAGGTGGCGAGCAATCGCTATCCCAGAGAAATGATTCGCCGGGCGATGAAAATCGTCTAACAGAATTCGGCTTATAGCGCGGTCGCGATGCTTTTTTTGAAACGTGAGAAATGAAACGTGAAGACGTGAAACGTGATGAAGACAGTTTCTTGTTCTTGTCACGTTTCACGTCTTCACGTTTCACTCTTCATGTTCATTCTTCAGCTTCCCCTGTTCAGGCGATTTGACACTTTGCAAATGTTAGGGTAATGTCATTCCAAACATGCTCCAAACGCGCCTCTTCTCTCGGGCGTCTGGATGCGTGATCTTCTGCGAGGCTTTGATATGAACCTGACTCCCCGCCAACTGGATGTGATCGTTGCTATTCGAAATTATCGGCATTTGCATGGATATGCTCCGACGATGCAGGAACTCGCGGATCAGCTCGGTACTTCCAAGGTCACCATTTTTGAACATGTCGGAGCGCTGGAAAAGAAGCGGGTGATCCGTCGCAACAAGCATAAGGCGCGTTCGCTGGAGATAGTGTCGGAGGATAAATTACCGGATGAAGAGCGCTCGACGAAGTTGCCGCTGCTGGGGAATATTGCTGCCGGGTCGCCCATTGAAGCGGTGGAGAATCGCGAGGAATTAGATTTGGAAACAATGTTCAATTCCCGTCACGGGGTTTATGTCCTGAAAGTGCGCGGCGATTCGATGATTGAGGATCATCTCTGTGATGGGGATTTCGTGGTGATCGAACGCCGGGAAACGGCGCGGAATGGGGAGCAGGTGGTGGCGCTGCTGGATAGTGGGGAAGCGACGCTCAAACGCTTTTATCGCGAGGGGAGCAAGATTCGTCTGCAGCCGGCGAATAAGACGATGGAGCCGCGGATTGTGGATGCGGAGCGCTGCAAGGTGCAGGGCGTGGTGATTGGGGTGCTAAGGTCGTATTTGAATTGATGCAAAAATTGAAACGTGAAGACGTGAAACGTGATGAAGACCAGTTCTTGTTCTTGTCACGTTTCACGTCTTCACGTTTCAGATTCATTCCAGGGCTTCGGGCATGATGCCGATGTTTTTTTCGCCGGCTAGTTTTCTTTCGCGGTATTTGTTGATCCAGGTTTCGAAACTTTTGCCGGTGGCGGGGTCGCGGCCGGTGAATTCTAATCCGGCGATGTCGGAATATTTTACGTTTATATTTGGGGCATCTTTGCGCATGATGCGCACCTGGCAATCGGCGAGCGTTTTGCCATCGGAGCGGCGGTCGAAAATATAGCCGTCGATTTTCGCGCCGTCTTTTAGAATCAATGTTATATCGCCACGATAGCTGAAGGCTTCTTCGAGCGCATGGCGGATTTCCTGGTCAGTGGCCATGGAGGGGATCGCGCCTTGGAGGGATGATTCGGGCATTTCTAAAACCTTAAAATAATTAACCACGAATTTGCACGAATACACACGAATAAATTCTAATTCTTATTCGTGAAGATTCGTGTTTATCCGTGGATTTAAATCTTTTCTGCCACGCGTGTCGGCTGCGGCAATTTCAATTGCACCAGGTGCAGCGGGACGGTCTTGTCTTCTTCCAGCATTTTCTCGGCTTCGGGATCTTTATAGTGGTTGAAGAAAACGGCGCGGGCGGTGGTGAGCAGGCCGCTGATGGAGCTGAAAGTATGGGCGACGGCGCTGGCTTCGTAGCCGCTGTGGACCATGCAGTTGGCGCATTTGGGATTGCCAGATTCGGTGCCGTATTTTTCCCACTCGGTGGTTTGCATGAGTTCCTGGAATGTGTCGGCGTAGCCGTCCTGGAGGAGATAGCAGGGTTTTTGCCAGCCGAAGATGTTAAAGGTCGGCATGCCCCATGGCGTACAGGCGTAATGGCGCTTGCCCATGAGGAATTCCAGGAAGAGCGGCGACTGGTTGAAATGCCATCGCTTGGGGCGATTGGAGAGAATCTTGCGGAATAATTGCCGGGTCTTTTCGCGCGCCAGAAAATGCTGCTGATCCGGAGCGCGATCGTAACTGTACCCCGGCGAGAGCATCATCCCTTCGACACCCAATTCCATCATCTCATCAAAAAATGCCCGGCAGCTCTTGGGGTCGGCGGCATCAAATAGTGTGGTATTGGTGGTGACCCGGAAGCCGCGCTGCAGTGCTTCCTTAATCCCTTCGAGTGCGATGTCATATCCACCTTCGCGGCAGACGGCGAAATCATGATTCTCGCGCTGCCCATCCATATGCACGCTGAAGGTCAGGAACTTTGTCGGCGTAAACAGATCGAGCTTTTCTTTTAGCAGCAAAGCATTGGTGCAGAGATAGACATATTTTTTGCGTGCGACCAGGCCTTTGACGATCTGGTCAATCTGCGGATGCATCAGCGGCTCGCCGCCGGGAATGCTGACAATCGGAGCGCCGCATTCATCGACGGCTTTGAAACATTCTTCGGGGGTTAATTGGCGTTTGAGCACGTGGGCGGGATATTGAATCTTTCCACACCCGGCGCAGGCAAGATTGCAGCGAAACAAAGGCTCGAGCATCAGCACCAGCGGATAGCGCTTGCGCCCCATGACGCGCTGCTTGATCACGTGGGACGCCACCGTATACATCTGCGAAATCGGAACTGGCATATCGTTTAAGCGCTCCAAACAAATATCGCTCGATAAGGCCTACGGATAGCTATCCGTGGGCTTACATACGGATCATAATTAAACTATGCGCCATGTTTAACCGCCGCGGCCTCGCGGCGGGATAATGCAAGTCC
>DASXDR010000078.1:0-14953 GCA_036490535.1 Tepidisphaeraceae bacterium
ACGTTATGACCCACAGCGTTACAAAAACCGCAACGTCATCGAGCGATTCTTCTGCCGCATCCGTCGCTGCCGACGCGTGGCCACGCGATATGAAAAAAAGGCCGCCAACTTCGCTGGATTTATCTACCTGGCAGCCTTTGACACTGCAGAGAAATGAATGTCCGGGCTACCTAGGCCGATCGCCGCGACGGAAGGTGCCCTTGGTAGAAATGAGCACCTGATCGCGCCTGCCCTTGATAGCCTGGCCGAGGATTTCTTCAGCAGCGCCGTTGGAATAGCCATCTGCCGAGTCGAACATGTTCAACCCCGCTTCGAGGCAGATGTCGACGAGTTTTGTAGCCTCTGCCACATCGCTGGAACCCCAGGCTTTGAAGAATTCATTTTTGCCGCCGAAGGTTCCAGTGCCAAAGCTGAGGACAGGAACGCGAAAACCGGAGCGGCCGAGGGTGCGGTATTCCATGCGATGAATCTCCTTATCGCGATTGAATCGTGCGAATCATATTCCGTCAATTGGGATTTGCGGATAACTGTCTTATGGCTCGAACCAGATTCAGGTGAATGTAAAGCATTTTACTTGAGTATAGCGTCAATAGCCGGGACGAAACTTCGTCCCGGTTCAACCGATCCTGCGTTGCAGGCGCGGCTATTGCTCCTTTAACAGGCCGGTTGGGATCCGAAAAACATTTTAAGTCGTGCTGCGCTGCCAGCTGGGTTCGTTGAGGATAGTTCCACTCAGATGAATATCTTCTTCGGGGCGGGGCAGGCGGGCAGGATTGGGCGAAAAAATGTACCAGGTTTGGCGCGGGTGCAACCATGGGATGGCGCGGGCGTGCAGGCCAGCGGCGCTGGCGAGGCGTTGAATAGTTGCAGGCGAATGGGCAACGCACCCAGGATAAACCCAGCCGCTGCCCAGAAATTCATCTGGCACTTCGCTGCCGGGTTGAATCACAGTCGCTAAGGCCAATCCATCAGGCGCGAGCGCAGCACGAAATCCGCGCAAGGATTTTTCGATTATGTCTGCTCCAGCGTGGCTGAAAATGGATTGTGCGAGGATAAAGTCGAATCCGGTTCCGCAGCGATCAGCCCGGAAATCGTCGAAGTAATGGAATTGGGGAGATTTGATTGCAAGCAGGTCGTTACCGAGCTGGTTACGCACCGCATCTTCGACCAGCCAAGGGTTGATATCCAGACCGTGATAATTGGATCGCGCGAGATACAGGATAAAAAATCGCCCCGCGCGCAGGGAGCCGCAGCCGAAGTCGAGCAGCTTGTGATGTTCGCGCAGACCGAGCGTGACCAGAAGCGAAAATTGCGTCGCCCCCATCAGGTCATATTGCTGCGGCGGACCAACGTACGCACGGTAATGCTCAGAGCCAGGACGAAGCGACTGGGCCTGGGCATCGGAAAGGTTTCGAATTGAGGAATTACTCATAAATGTCTGCTCGCCGAGAGCGAGAGAGCATGGTTAGCTTTCGTTACGATTGTCTTCTGATTTCGTGTGCGAGGATATCTGCGTCCCTGGCCGATGTAAATGATGGAAGTCGAAGTGACGAGTTTGGAGCCGATATAAAAAGTTGAGAAGCTGTTGCTTGTTTCCTTATAATTTTATTATATAATTTAATTCGTGATTTTAACCTGGGATGATTTAAGTCGTGATCATATAGCCAGGCATGATGTAAGTTCGGAAGAGGCGCAGCAGGTCGTCGAGAATGCGAAGGCGCCTTTTCCGCAAGATGTAGGGGATGACTAGCGGCGAGTGTGGGGAGCGACATCCGCCGGCCGGTTGCTTCAAGTCAATTTACGTTTTGAAAAAGCAATCAGAGATTCCATTTAAATCACTCGATCCTCTGGATTGGAAAACGCTGGAAAGCAAGCCCGACGCAAAGATTGTTCGCATTATTCATGCGATGGATTTAACGGCAGATATGAAGCGACAGTTTCGACGTCGCAGGAGATGAAATATGAAAGGAAAAACTAACGGTCGTTCTCGACGACAATCAAAGAAGATGATTCTCGGCGAAAACGATTTTCGGCAGCTAGACGCCTGGGCGCAGAACCTAAAGTTGGAAGATGGAAGGCCACTGAATAAATCACGGGTTCGCGAGGAACGCATGGCCCGAAGCGTGGGTCGCCCAACCAAACCGGATTCCATTAAGTCCAGACGCATCATGATCAGCATGACGCCCACTTTGGCCAGAGCGGCAGGCAGTTACGCAAAAAAGAGCGGCTATACCCTTTCCGGATTGATCGCAGAGAGTTTGATGGAGAAAATTAAAAGGAAAGCATCGTGAAGAGTCATATAGGCGGATAAAGCTTTTAACGTTGGGTCAAATATGCACCATAAAAAGCAGTCAAAACTTAATCACACTTGTTCCGGGATTACCGGCAATTATCTGGTGGCGGCAGAGTTATCTTCACGAGGCTATATCGCCATGCCCACGTTAAGGAATACGCGCGGAGTAGATATCTTAGCCGCAAATTCTGATGGAACAAAAACTGTAAGCATTCAGGTTAAAACGAAACAAGGTGGTGAACGTGAATGGGTACTGTCTGAATCGGCGGAGAAACTGAAATCTGATTCACTATTTTATGTCTTTGTTAGCCTAAATGGGGAATGTTCAACCGCAACTTTTCATATTGTCAGATCGGCGGATGTAGCAGCCTTCGCACGATCCAATCACCAGAATTGGCTCTCGGGGAGAAAAAAGGATGGTTCCGAAAGAAAGGATACAAGTATGCGAAATTTTCGGGACTTAGATAATGAGCACAAAGATCAATGGAAACTGCTTGGCCTAGATTAAGCATTCTTAAACAGTAGTTTTGGCGGGTGTCCACCTTACGGAGATTCCGGTTTGCCATCACCTTCGGTAACCGGCGTTTCTTCCTCCGGCTCCACTTTTGCCATCGCCACGAGCTTATCGCCTTCATCGATCCGAATCAGTTTCACACCCTGCGCGTTACGGCCTGTCTCGCGAATCTCCGAAACTTTCGTGCGAATGAGAATTCCTTTTTCCGTGATGAGCATGACTTCGTCGGTATCACAGACGGTTTTCATCCCGACGACATCTCCGTTGCGTTCCGAGGCATCGATATTGATAACGCCTGAACCGCCGCGGCCCTGGAGGCGGTATTCTTCGACGGGGGTGCGTTTGCCGAAGCCGTGGACGCAGGCGGTCAGTACCATGCACTTAGACATTTCCTGATCGTGGGGGACGATGATCATGGAGACGACTTCGTCGCCGTCTTTCTTGAAGCGGATGCCGGTGACGCCGCCGGCGGGTCGGCCCATGGCGCGGACATCCTTTTCATCGAAACGAATCGCCATGCCGCTCTTGGTGCCGAGGAGGATCTGGTCCTGGCCGCTGGTGATGGCGACGTCGATGAGCAAGTCGCCGTCTTCGAGGCCGATGGCGATGATACCGGTCTGGCGAATGTTGTCATAAGCCGAGAGGGCGGTCTTTTTGATCACGCCCTTGCTGGTGGCGAAGAGTAGGAATTGCTCGCCCTTGCCGAAATCTTTTATCGCCAGAACATTGGCGACTTTTTCTTTTTCCTGGAGCGAGAGCAGGTTAGCCACGGAGCGGCCCTGGCTAGTGCGGGACATTTCGGGGACGTCGTATACTCGCCTTTCGTACACCCGGCCCTGATTGGTGAAGAACAATAAATGATCGTGCGTATTAGCCACGAACAGATGCTCGACGAAATCGCCTTCCCTGCTTTCCGTGCCTTTGATGCCACGCCCGCCGCGACCCTGGGAGCGATACGTGTCGGTGGTGAGCCGCTTGACGTATCCCTCATGGCTCACGGTTACCACCACGTCTTCCTGCGGGATGAGCGCTTCCATGTTGAAGGCGCCGACGTTGCCGGTGATTTCCGTGCGGCGGTCGTCGCCGTACTTTTCTTTCATCTCGAAGGTGTCTTCGCGGATGATGTCCATGATGAGATTTTCATCCGCCAGAAGGGCTTCGTAACCTTCGATCTCCTCGACGACGCTGCGATATTCATCAACCAGCTTTTCAATTTCGAGGCCGACCAATTGGATCAACTGGAGGCGGCCAATCGCCTCAGCCTGCGCCTGGCTGAGCAGCACCGGTTTATCTTTCACCATGTCCATGAGTGCTGCGGGAATGCGCGGTGCATAGGGGTGATCGGCAGCAATGCGGAAAGCGCGCTCACGCAATCTGGTGATTGCTTCATCGCGCGTTTTTGATGAGCGGATCAGTTTCACCACTTCGTCGATATCGATGACAGCGAAAATTAATCCTTCGAGCAAATGCCCGCGCTGCTGCGCCTTTTTCAGCAGGAAGCGCGTGCGGCGAGTGATCACTTCCTTGCGATGCGCGACGAAATGCTGAATCAACTCCTTAAGCCCCATCGTGCGCGGTTGCTTGTTTACCAGCGCGATGTTGATCATCGACACAGTGATCTGGCAGGGCGTATATTGATAAAGCTGATTCTTCACCACTTCCGGGTCGGCATCGCGCTTGAGATCGATCACGATGCGGACCTTGTGTTCGCGTCCCGAATGGTCATTTGCATCAGAGATATCTTCGATCAGATCTTTCTTTACCGCTTCACTGATCGATTCGAGGATGGATTTGCGGATTACACCGTATGGTAGCTCATCGACAATGATGGCAGATCGGCCTTTTTTGTCGGTTTCGACGCTGAGCTTCGCGCGGAGGGTCATTTTCCCGCGGCCCGTTTTATAGCCGTCGATAATGCCATCGCGGCCGCAAATGATGCCGCCGGTAGGAAAATCAGGGCCAGGCACGATCTCCAAGAGTTCAGCAAGAGAAATTTCGGGATTGTCGATGACTTTGACAATCGCATCGCAAATTTCCCGCAAATTGTGCGGCACGAGATTGCAGGCCATTCCGACCGCGATGCCGGTACTGCCATTGACCAGCAGATTGGGAAATTTCGAGGGGAAGACGGTCGGCTCTTCACGCGTCTCGTCATAGTTCGGCACCATGTTCACGGTGTCGAGGTTGATATCCTCGAGCATCTCCATGGCCGGGCCGGTCATGCGCGCTTCGGTGTAACGCATGGCAGCGGGGGGGTCGCCGTCAGTGCTGCCGAAATTTCCCTGAGGATTGATCAGCGTGTAACGCAGGTTCCATTCCTGGCCCATGCGGACCAGCGTGGGATAGATCACCGCTTCGCCGTGCGGGTGATAGTTACCCGACGTATCGCCTGCGATCTTGGCGCATTTACGGTGTTTTGAGCGTGGTCCGAGCCCCAAATCATTCATTGCCACCAGCACACGCCGTTGGGATGGCTTGAGTCCATCGCGCACGTCCGGCAGAGCACGGTCCATGATCGTGCTCATCGCATAGGTCAGATAACTATCCTGCAGTTCGCGTTCGATCTGCAAATCCTCGACTCGTTCAGGAGCCGGGGAGGGGGGGATTTCAGACATTCTTTTTAGCTTTCAAAAAGGACAAAATACGGCAGTAGCAATGCGGAATATTCTATTCCGACGGAGCCAGAATTGCGATGGCTCGGCCCATCTTTTCCGTCTTCATCAGGCCGCTGGAAAGCCTGGAAATTACTCAAGATTCTGTAACAGAAATGGAGAGCGATGGCATAGCCATTGCGGCCTTTCTTTTTGAACAAGGAGTATTTATGGATTTTGACCCGATTATTCATCGCAAACAAATTCAGGTAGCGAGCGGATTAGATTTTCTTGCCGGGATTTGGCTCATCGCCGCCCCCTTTGCCCTGCATTTTCAAAATGTACGCAATGCCGCTGCGATAGATGGCTTTTTCGGTGTTTTAATCGCATTGCTCGCTGGCGTGCGCATCTTTGCCTACATGTTCCCTTCTATCAGTTGGTTCAATGTCGTCTTCGGAATATGGATCGTGGTTTCACCCTTCTTTCTCGGGTTCTACCATTTCCATACGGCCTTGGTGACCAACATTCTTTCCGGCATCGCGGTGATCATTTTGGCGACGTGGAGCGCTCTGCTTAATAAAGCCGACCCGCACTATGCAGGCCCGGATCGGAAGCTTGCAGATATTGCGTCATTCCCACCGGGTGACTAAGCCCGCGCATGCGTCGGAAGATCAATGAGCCCATCGTCAGGCTGATCACGATGGCTGCGATAGCCAATGCGAGCGTGACACCGATAAGAATGAGCATCCAGACATTCTGTCGGTAGTTGATAGCGAGTAACTGTGTGTGGTGTTCCGCATGCTCTTGCGTGGTTGCGGTGTTCTGAGCAGTTTGTTCGCTATTGCGGTTTACGGTTTGGAGAACAATCCCCATGCTCTGGACATTTTCACTGAGAATCTCCTTGTGATGCTCCAGCGATTCCATGCGATCCATCAGCGAATGAAGGGCGCGCCCTTGCTCGGTGCCGCTGTCAGTTAACTTTTCCAGAATATTGGCCAGGCGGTTTTGCTGCTGGCTTTGATAGGCCATCTGCGAAGCAATCGCGCGAAGGGCCTCATCGGGGGTGGTAGCCGTGGCAGGAAAAATATCGTTCGTCTGCGATATTTTTTCCAAGTGCTCGCCCAGCTCTTCGTGTTGACGGGTCTGATGTTCCAAATGATCGCGGAGCGAAAGCATGGCCTGCGTGAGGGCTTCGACATTTTTCTGCAGGTCTGCGATTTCCGATTCTGTTCGCCGCCAGGGCAAAATAGAGCGGCGAACATGTACGATGGCGTGCGATTTAGGCAGGGACGCATCATGGCCGGTGAACCAGCGTTTGGCTCGCGCCCAGAAACCGAGGGGTTGCTCCAGATCGTTTGACACAGATTTACGACAAATCTAGCATCCGACAAAGCAATGGGTCAAATGTGCGGGAAGTTACCGAGCGATTTATTTCGCGCCCGAAGAGCCGGGCCGACCCCGGCCCGGAATTACGGGGCGAAAACGCCCCCGCTCTACTGGTTACTAAGCATTTGGTTAATTTCGCTAGCTTCGTGTCAGAAGAATCAGATCGTTAGCCCCGAGAATTCCAATACAAAACATCCCACGGTCGCGTCGCTGGTTCCCGCTGCGACGGACTTGATTGTGCAAATGGGCTTGTCCGATCATCTGGTGGGAATCAGTAATTACGATAATGCGGCGGATTTGCACCTAACCGGCTTACCCCGAGTTGGGGATTATCAAGCCATAGACTGGGAGCGGCTCGCGGAGATTCGTCCGGACATCCTGGTGATTTTCGAAGCGCCGAGCCGTGTGCCTGCGGGTCTGAGCGAACATGCCAATTCGCTGCATATCCAATTGGTCAATGTGCGCACAGAGACGATGACCGATATCATTGCTGAATCGCGGCGGTTGGGCATGCTTTTGAACGAAAAAACCAAAGCCGAAGAAGCACTGACCACTTTCCAGACTCGCCTGCACGCGATCCGCAAGCGTACGAGTAAACTACCAAAGGTCCGCACACTGCTGGTGCTCGATCCATCCACACTGGGCGTCGTTGGCGCCCACAATTTTCTCAACGATGCTTTGCAAATTGCCGGCGGGCAGAATGTCATCCAGGCAACCGGCTGGCCCTCCATTGATCGTGAGATGCTCCAATCGCTCAAGCCGCAGGTAATCGTCGCGCTGATTGCCGAGCAAACACCGCAAGCAATGGCAGAGGCACAAAAATTTTTAGATGAACAAAACAGCCCGACCTGCCGATCCGCATTGATAGCACGTTGGTATGCACAGCAATCGAGTTTTTCCGTGGCGGATATTGCGGAAGAATTAGCGGACATTTTGCATCCACGCCCGGCGACATTGCCGACCTCAGGAATGCAGGCACCGACGGATACAAGGAGCGTCCGATGAGCGCTGCCTTTGATTTAAAAAAAGCCTGCATCGCCTCCTTATCCCCTCCCCATGTACTCAGAGGGAGAGTAGGGGTGGGGGATCTTCTTCAGCATTCAGCATTCAGCGTTCAGCGTTCAATTCCAACCTCCTCCCTACCCCTCCCCGGTTCGACTTCGCTCACCACGGGCCTGAGTACAAGGGGAGGG
Organism: Tepidisphaeraceae bacterium; assembly: GCA_036490535.1. Classification (GTDB taxonomy): domain Bacteria; phylum Planctomycetota; class Phycisphaerae; order Tepidisphaerales; family Tepidisphaeraceae; genus DASXDR01. The sequence goes on from DASXDR010000078.1 coordinate 7,978, forward strand.
AAAAGACAGGCACGCAATGGGGGAGGCGAGCCGTGAAATATTTCGGCGCTCGCCAGCTTCTGATTACGTTGCTCGCAGCGTTCGCTCTCTGGGGGATCGTTGCCATCGGTTGCTTGTGCGCCGGCTCAACCGGCTTTCATTGGCCTACGCACGAGCAAATGGCAATCCGCCGCGGTTCGGTGCTCACGGCATCGCTGATCGGTTTGGCTCTCGGGCTAGCAGGCGTGGTCTATCAGGCGATCTTGCGCAATCCGCTGGCTGATCCCTATCTCCTGGGCGTGAGCAGCGGAGCGACGCTGGCAGCATATGTTTGGCATCTTCCCATCTTCGGTTTGATATTCGGCTCAAGCGTGCTGGGAATTGCCGCAGGCGAAGAAGTGTTTGCCTTTGCTGGTGCGCTCTTGGCGGTGGGAATTGTATTTTTGCTGGCGATGCGCCGTGGCCGTCTCGATCCGATTACGCTTTTGCTGGTCGGCGTCATCGTCAACTCGATTAACGGCGCCCTGTTTCTATTGCTCAATGCAATCTATCGCGATCTCCCCAGCAACGGCGGCCCACTGACTTTTCTAGTGGGCGGAATTCAAACCAATCTCACCACGGCCCATCAGGTGATCGCAGCCGCGATCATTTTCGCCGGCTTTGCGATCATCCTGTATCTCGCCGGCCAATTGAACGTCGCCAGCACGAGCGACGCCGAAGCAATGGCACTTGGCATTCGCATCTATCGCCTGCGCTGGATATCTCTGATTGCCGCCTCGCTGGTCACCGCCGCGGCCGTCGCTCTCAGTGGCCCGATCGGTTTTATCGGCTTGATCTGCCCCCATGTCGCAAGGCTCTTCGTCGGCTCGGATCAGCGGCGCTTGATTCCGATTTCCGCTGCACTGGGAGCGGGGCTTCTGGCCATCGCCGATGCAGCTTCGCGAGCGCTTTCGTCTGAAGCGCTGGCGCAGACCATTTTGCCGGTAGGCGTATTAACAGGATTAATCGGTGGCCCATTCTTTTTGTTCCTGCTTTGGCGCGACCGTCGCCGGGGAAATAGGGGGGCAATATGAGCGAAGCGCAAACTATATTGCGATGCGAGCAAATCAGTTTTGCTTATCGCCGCGCACCGGTGCTGGATCAGATCGATCTTTCGTTAATGACTGGCGAAGTGGTTTCGATATTGGGCCCCAATGGGAGTGGAAAAAGCACCTTGCTGAAATTGCTGCTGGGGGAATTGCGAGGCAAAGGGCAGATCAGTTGGGAGGGAAAGGCGATTGGAAGATGGCCCCGGCGGGAATTGGCGAAGCTGGTGGCGTATTTGCCGCAGAATCCATTGATTGAGGAGACGCAGAGCGCAGCGGAAGTGCTGGCGATGGGCAGAGCGCCTTATTGGGGAGCATTCGGGATAGAAAATGAAAAAGATGTCGCAGTAATCGAGGCGGTGATTGAGAAATTGCAGATCGATCAAGCTTGGCTGTCGCGGCGAATGGACCAGCTATCCGGCGGCCAACGGCAACGGATTCTGATCGGCCGGTGCCTCGTGCAGCAAGCGAAGGTGCTATTGCTCGATGAGCCAACGAACAATCTGGATGTGAAATATCAATTACAGATTCTGAGCTTGCTCCGAGAATTGGCCAAAAACGAGGGCCTGACGGTTTTGATGAGTGGGCATGACATTAATCTGGCTGCGGAGTTTTCCGATCGCCTCGTGATGCTTTCAGAGGGGAAGAAGGTAGCGGATGGGCCTCCTACGCAAATTATGCAAGCCGAACTGTTGGAAAGGGTTTATGGAATTGGCGTGGAAGTAATTACGCGCAATGGGGGTGGTTTGGTGGTCATTCCTCGCCACAGCTCGACAACGCTCACTACAGGCTAAAGTTGCGAGGCCGTACAGAGTGAAACGGCCTTGCCGCTTCAGTAGCGAGGGTTTGCGAGGGTTTCATGCAAATCTTCAAGCTCTTTCTCCCTTCAGTCCGATAATGTTTACAAGGTGCTTGAGCGGATTATCAATGTTCTGATCGAATCGAAGAACCTAGCGGCAGATGATCTGCTCCTGGGCGCGATGGATGTGGGGAACGAAAAAGAAGGGCTGGTGGCGCTGGACGCGCTGCTGAAGCGTGGGACGATCCATGGCCTGTCAGGATTGATCGAACGCTATGCGCGGTTGAAAGAGCCTTTGAAATTGCAGGTATTGGATCACATTAAAATATTGACGCCTGCGATCCGTGCGTGCGCGACGACCGGCGATTTGCTGGAGCGTATGTCGGCGCTGAAATTGATTGCACTGGGCCGGCAGGGAAAGCTGGCGTATCTGCTGATTGAAAACATGCACCACGGCGACACGGAGGTTTCGCAGGCAGCGGTGGATGCGATGGTGGCGCTGGCGCGCTGGGTGGCAACCGAGACGCGCAAAGTGCAGGCGCTGCCGGTGAAAGTTGATTCGCACGGCGAGCTTTTAACGCCGGCGAATCCAGCCTATCGCGATTTGATCGAGCAACGGCCGGAAATTGAAAGCACCATCAGCCGGGCGATTGATATTCATCGCGGGGAATATGGACAAGATTTATTGCGCGCGGCGCTGCTCCTGGCGGATCGGCCTGAGAGTCAGACGCTGAGCATCTTGCAAACCCCAAAGCACGGTGGCCAGGTGCCGATGGTGCGGCGGCTCCAGCAATCGCCGGCCAGCGAGCATGTCGATGCTTTTCTATTGGCCGCCAGCCACATGGATTTGCGCAGCCAGTTTGGCGTGATCTTTTCGCGCATCGATGAAGCGCCGGTGCTCGATGCGATTTTACGTCGCACGCATTGGCTGAAAGACAATCACCTGCGACTTTGCATGCAGCATGTGAATCGCGGGCATTGGCTGCAGGATACCACGCTCCGCCAGGATACGGCGCGCCGGTCGGGAAATGATCTGGCTGCGATTGGCGAATGGCTCGCTGCTTCGGATCTGCACGATGCGATGCAGGATCCGCTGCTCATCCGAATTCTGGAAAAGGCCCGCGAAGATTTTGCCGTGCGCATCCGATTGTTTCGGATCGCCATGCGTGCGCCGATCGAATCGGGCGTCGCTTTCCTTCGTGAACTGCTCAAAGATGGTGATGAACGCCTGGTGCGGATGGCAGTGCGGGAATTCATCCGCCGCCGGCCTGCGGATTATGAAAATATACTTCTGCAATTGATGACCAATGCCCCGGATTCGGTCCGGCGGCTGGTGGGGCGCAGCGTAGGTCAAAACGGATTTGACAGCTTCTGGGAGCGTTTCGATTCACTCGATCCAGCCACCCGTCAATCCGCCGGACGGGCAATGGTGAAAATCCTCCCCAACGCGGTGCATCGGTTATCGCGACTGCTCATGACCGGCACGCTGGCGGATCGCCTCAAGGCGATGCAGATCACGCATGAGCTGGGCCTATCGCATGAATTGGAATTGACGCTGACGCATTTGATCAATGATCCCAATCCCAAATTGCGCAGCCGCGCAGTAGCGCTTCTGGGCCAAACACCCACGGGATTGTCCGAGCCTTTGATTGATAAAGCATTGAATGATCCCGATGCGCGCGTGCGTGCCAATGCCATCGAAGCAATCGACCAGCGGCACGATCAACAATATCTACCCGTGCTATCGCAGATGGCGCGATCGCGCCATAACCGTGAGCGCGCCAATGCGATCAAAGCGTTGCACTCAATGCGCGTGGGCGCAGCAAGCCAGCAGTTGATTACCATGCTGCACGACGAGAAGGCGGAACATCGCATCAGCGCGATCTGGGCGCTGCGACAGGTTGGATTGTGGCAGATGCTCAAGGAAGTGGCGCAACTGGCCAAGTCCGATGCTGATCCGCGCGTGCGGCGATACGCGGTGGGAGTTATTCGCGCCCTGGCGGCAAGCTATGAGCAGAAGAAAGCGAGCGCGTGATGGTTTATCTTCTTGCCGCCGGTATCACGCAGGACCAGGCGCTTAATTCGATTCGCCAAACGCTGGGCAGTCGAGTTGATGCGATGATGCTGCTATGGGTTGCGTTCGTCGTGCTGGTGGTGTTGGGCGGGCTGTTTTACATAAATCGGTGGGCCAATAAAAGAGCCTCAAGCGAAGGGCTCAACCATCCTGGTAAGCTGGTAAAGGAAGTTTCGACAGCGGTGGGGATTAAACCCGCGGAATTGAAGAAACTACGCCTGCTCATGGAGCAAATAAATCAAAATGGACAGAACCGCGTGAAGAATCCCATGGTATTATTGCTGTGCCCTTCGGTACTGGCCAAAGCCATGAAGAAAAAATGACCATTCCCCGATTCCAGTGGCGTAGGAACGGCAACGCCGGTACAAAATAGCGGGCAGGCGGAGCGATGGGACGAGACTTTTTTCGCAAATTCATGCCGCATCCGCAATGGGTGCAAAAGCATCCAGCGCTCCGGCGCATGGAGCACGTGCTGCATCAGCCGGCGCTCTGGCATCTGAACCGGCATTCCGCCTCGCGCGGAATCGCCTGCGGAGTGTTCTGGAGTTTTATCCCTATTCCCTGTGTCACGCTGATTGCCTGCTTGTGCGCCATTCGTATCCGCGCGAATCTGGCCCTGGCGCTGCTGGTTTCATGGCTGACCTGGTTCGTGCTGTTTCCGGTTTATTATCTTTCGTATCGAGTCGGTTTGTTGATTCTGCGGCAAGCGCCGCAGAAAGATTTTTTCGATCATTTTGGAGTTTCATTTCATTGGTTCTGGGCGCACCGTAGTCCACTGTTGCCATTCTTCGTAGGGAGTGTTCCCGTCGCTGCGGTCATGGGGGCAGCATCTTATTTTGTCGTGCAATGGACCTGGAAATGGATGGTGATCCGCAAATATCGCCGTCGCTCGCGGCGCATGGTCGCATCCAGCCGAGAGGCGTTTTTTTCGCAGAACGCTCCATCTCGGTTGAGCGCGAATGTTTTGCAAGCCACTAAAGCCGACTAATCAGCAACTCGCGCTGGAAGATCATTTCCTTGGGCAAATCGCCAGCGAGCTTCAGGAATAATTCTTCCTGGCTCATAATTTCCGCTTTGAATTCCTCGTGATTGACATGCTGCAGCGCCGCAAATTTTTCCGGGCTCACATCAATGCCATGCAGATTGATGTCATCCACTTTTGGCATCCAACCCAAGGGCGTTTCGTAGGCATACGCGTGCCCGTGCGCACGGCGGATGATCCAGTCTAATACGCGCATGTTCTGACCAAAACCCGGCCACATGAACCTGCCCTGATCGTCTTTGCGAAACCAGTTCACATGAAAAATGCGCGGGCAATCGCGCATTTTTTTTCGCATGCGGAACCAGTGCACGAGATAATCGCGAATGTTGTAGCCAATGAACGGCAGCATGGCCATCGGATCGCGCCGGACCACGCCAACAGCGCCCGTAGCGGCGGCAGTCGTTTCCGAGCCGAGGGTTGCGCCGAGGTAAACGCCGTGAATCCAGTTGAAGGCCTGGTAAACCAGTGGCACGCCGCGCGAGCGCCGGCCGCCGAAGATGATCGCCGAAACTTCCACACCGTTGGCATCGTCAAATGCCGAATCGAGCGCGGGATTATTCGTGGCGGGAGAAGTAAATCGACTGTTGGGATGCGCAGCTTTCGTGCCGCTCGATGGGGTCCATTCATTTCCCATCCAGTCAACGCAACGTGGCGGTGGCTCAGCGGTTTTGCCTTCCCACCAGATATCGCCATCGGGTAGCAGAGCGGCATTGGTGTAGATCGTGTCTTTTGCAATGCAGGCCATCGCATTGGGATTAGTCTGCGCGTTGGTGCCGGGCAGCACGCCGAAGTAACCCGCTTCGGGATTGATCGCGCGCAGCTTGCCGCTCTTTTCATCCACCCACATCCAGACGATGTCATCGCCGACCGTGGTGATTTGCCAATCCTTGTATTCCTCCGGCGGAATCAGCATGGCGAAATTGGTCTTGCCACAGCCCGAAGGAAACGCCGCCGCGAGATAGGTTTTTTCGCCCTGCGGAGATTTGGCTCCCATCAGCAGCATGTGCTCAGCCATCCACCCTCGTTGTTTCCCGAGGAAACTCGCGATGCGCAGTGCCAGACATTTCTTCCCCAGCAAAGCATTTCCCCCATAACCCGAGCCAAACGACCAGACCGTGTTATCCAGCGGAAAATGACAGATAAATCGCCGCTCCGGATTCACATCCCCAATGCAGTGCAGACAGCGCGTGAATTCATCGCTCAGGCCAAGCTGTTTCCACGCGACATCGCCCATGCGGGTCATGATGCCCATGGACAGCGCGACGTAAATTGAGTCAGTTACTTGCACGCCCACGCGCGCCAGCGGCGATCCACTCGGCCCCATCAAAAAAGGGATGACGTACATCGTTCGGCCCTTCATCGAGCCGTGGAACAGGCCGCGGAGTTTGGTGTAAGCATCTTTGGATTCCCAGAAATTATTGGTTGGCCCGGCAATGTCTTCGCTTGGCCCGCAGATGAAAGTGAGCTGCTCGCTGCGCGCAACGTCGTTGGGATTGGAACGATGCAGATAGCAGCCGGGAAGTTTCTGCTGATTCAATTTAATCAGCGTGCCTTCAGCGACCGCTTGCTCGTAGAAACTTTGGCGTTGAGCAGGGGAGTTATCGCAATAGATGATTTGCGATGGTTGGCATAGGTCGGCGCATTGGGTGATCCATTCGCGGACGTGAGGGTTTGACGTTTGGAGCATGGGGAAAAGCTAGCCGCTCAAGCGGCTAGCCCGCAAGCACCAAATTAAACAATCTCAACTTATATTCACGCGCCGCTGCGGGCTAGAGCGGTTTGCAAGTTGGTGCACACATTGTGAACACGGCCCGCAAGCGAGCCGGTTAACAGGAGATGTGTGCAGTGATTTGCAAACCGCTCTAGCCGCTTCAGCGGCTAGCAACCTGCCAGCGGAACAATCATTCAATCCTCCGATGATCCAATTCATTAATTCCACGCGATCCATCATTTCTGAAAACAAAAAAAGCCCCGCATGTACATGCGGGGCTTCGAGT
>DASXDR010000082.1:0-12346 GCA_036490535.1 Tepidisphaeraceae bacterium
CATCAAAGCAACCGCGCGTAGTCACCACATTGCACGGGACCGATACCACACTGCTCGGCCGCGACGCCAGCTATGCCCCAGCGATCCGTCATGCGCTAACCTCTTCCGATGCCATCACTGCCGTCTCGGTCTATCTGCAACAGGAGACCAAACACCTGCTCGCGATAGATCGTCCGATCGAAGTGATTCACAATTTCTTTTCTCCGCGCACTCCACGCCGCTCGCGCCAGCAGGTTCGCGACGAACTCGGACTGGGTAATGAAGTAATGATTCTCCATTCCTCCAATCTTCGTCCGTTGAAACGCATCGATCTGCTGCTAGAGACAGCCAGCCGAATCCAACCGCGCGATTCCTTCAAGCTCGTGGTCCTCGCTGGCGGCGACTTTTCGCCTTTCGCCGTGGAAGTGCGCCGCCTCGGGCTGGAAAAGACCGTGATCGTGCGCGAAAACGTAATCGATATCGAAGACTACCTGCAAGCGGCCGATCTGGCCCTCTTTACCTCCGAGTCTGAGAGCTTTTGCCTGAGCATTCTCGAAGCGATGTTTTTCGCCTGCCCGAGCGTTACAACCAGTGTTGGCGGCATTCCCGAAGTGATCGAGAACAACACCACCGGCCTGCTTGTCCCTTTCGGCGATGTTGCCGCACTCGCGCGCGCTGCCGAGGAATTGATCCAGAATCCATCGCGCCGATCCGCATTGGGACATGCCGCCCAACAGCGCGCCCATAAATACTTTTCTGCGGGCAGAATCGTCCCACAGTACGAAGCACTTTATCGCCGGATCTGCTCATAATTACCGACATCGACGGGTAGCAATAAGGCGCGATCGGTTCTGCGCGTGCAAAAATCAGAATCCGTTTTGAGGACATCGCTGAAGCGCAGATTGATGCAATGCCTGCCTTTATTGGCAGGCAATCCTATGTACAGAAAATAGACATATTGGAGAAGAAACTGATTTAAACCATTATTTCATATGCGGTTAACGCTCATTGTCCGTTTTATAAATCAACGTCCATTTTTCCTGTAGAGTTGTTTGTGCTTACCAAACCACAGGATCGAGTTGAGCTTATGCCGTTGCTGCGCGACGCACAGGTAGAGCATGGGCCACGGCCTCTTGACTACGATCGGCAGAAAGCAGCTTTTCAGCACTATCAGAGTTGTATGCTTTGCGAGCATCGCTGCGGGGTCAATCGAGCGGGTGGTGAGGTGGGGCTTTGCAAGGCGGATGCACAGCTTCGAATGTTTCGGCACCGCATCGAATACAGTGAAGAAACGGATCTGGTGCCGTCGCATCTCTTTTATCTTTCGGGATGCGATCTGCGCTGCGTGTTTTGTATTGCGGGAATCAATGCCTTCGATCCAACCCGTGGAGAGGAATTGACTCCCGCGCTCTTTCAGCAAGCAGTGGCATGGGGACGAGCGCAAGGGGCGCGGAATATTCAATGGATCGGTGGCGAGCCGACTATTCATCTGCCGGGAATTCTGGATTTGATGGAGCGTTGTCCCGATTTGCCGCCGGTCATATGGAAATCAGATTTTCATTTTACGCCGGAGGCGCTTTCGTTGCTGGCGGGGCGCGTGGACGTCTATATCGCGGACTTTAAGTTTGGAAATGACGCGTGTGCCGCTCGGTTGGGAGGAGGCGATAATTATGTGGAAATCGTCACGCGCAATCTGAAAATGGCGAACAAACAGGGGCGGCTTATCGTGCGCCACCTACTCCTCCCTGGCCATTTCGAATGCTGCTTTAAGCCAATCGTCCGTTGGATTCAGCTCAATCTTCCCGATACAGAGTTTTCGCTGCGCGAAGGCTATTTGCCCAGTTGGCGCTCGCAACGATTCACAGAGCTGCGCCTGCCACTGCAACGCGCAGAGCAGCACGCAGCGCGGGAATGGTTAAACAATCTTGGCTTGAGGGTGATTCAATGAACGGTCGGCCGGAAACGATTCAGAACGAAACAGAAATCACGGAGCTGACGATCGGTATCGATGGGCGCATTTATGTCTTTGGTCTTTCGCAGCAGATACTGAACGTCCTCCAGGCGATCGCACCAACAGACGCCACCATTAAACGGCTTACCGCTCAAACTAAACTATTATCCGTCAGGCAAAACGACGGAGGACAATAGCGATTATGGAACGCACCCCGATTGAAATTCCGCCTCGCTCGCCATCCTCTGATAATGGCAAACCTGCTGCGCTGCCAGTGACTTCTGCGCCGGCAAGTTGTCGCGAACTGCCCAGTGAATTGGATGTGCTGATCCGCGCCCGCTATCCGGTTATCTATGTCGTGACATGGGAAGAAGAGCGGGTGGAGCAGCAATTGGCGCGCGTGGCACAGGCGCGAAACAAGAAGCTGTTTACCTGGACCTGCACACAGGGAATTGTCCGCGGCGGCTCTGAACCGCAGGCCAGCAAATCCGGCACGGGCAGTACGAGCGATCCGCTTTCGGCGCTCGATGCGGTTCTCACACATGTGGAGCCGGCCATTTATCTTTTTAAGGATTTCCATCCTTTTACGGATGACGAGCGCTGCAACATCGCGATTGTGCGGCGCCTGCGAGATGTGGCATATCAGTTGCGCGATACCTACAAAACGATCGTTATCGTCGCTCCGGTGTTGCGGCTGGCTCCGGAACTGCAAAAAGATGTGACCGTAATTGATCTCCTGCCGCCTGAGGTAGGGGATTTGAACCGACTATTGGATCGGATTATCGAGGATGTTAAGGACAAGCCGCAGGTACGGATTAACCTTGATGCCGACGGGCGAGAAAAGCTCGTTCATGCCGCGCGCGGATTAACGCTGCGGGAGGCTGAAAATGTTTTTGCCAAAACATTGGTGATGGAGGGGAAGATTGATGCCGACGATGTGAGCATCGTCTTCAGTGAGAAGCAGCAGATTATCAAGAAGAGTGGGTTGCTGGAGTATTACGCAACGCAAGAGGATTTGGCCAACGTCGGCGGATTAGAAAATCTCAAGCAATGGCTCGTGAAGCGCAACACTGCCTTTACCGAGCGCGCCGCGGAATTTGGCCTGCCGCCGCCCAAGGGGGTTTTGCTTCTGGGGGTGCAGGGGTGCGGCAAAAGTCTATGCGCCAAGGCGGTCTCGCATGTGTGGAAATTGCCGCTGCTTCGCTTCGATGTCGGGCGAATGTTCGGCAGTCTGGTGGGTTCCAGCGAAGAGAATATGCGCCGCGCCATTCAAACTGCTGAAAGCGTGGCTCCGGCCATTCTGTGGGTGGACGAAATCGACAAAGCTTTTGCAGGCTCGGTGAGTGGCGGCGCCAGCGATGGCGGCACCGCGGCTCGCGTCTTTGGCACATTCCTCACTTGGTTAGGCGACAAAACTTCTCCGGTTTTTGTCATAGCCACGGCCAACGACATCAGCCACCTGCCGCCGGAGCTGCTGCGAAAAGGGCGATTGGATGAAATCTTCTTTGTTGATCTGCCGAGCGAAAGCGAGCGTATCGATATTTTCAGAATTCATCTGGAAAAAATCGCTCGTGTACCTGACGGATTCGATTTAGAGGCTCTGGCCAAACACAGCGATGGGTTCAGCGGCGCGGAGATCGAGCAGGCGATTGTCTCAGGCTTGTTCGACGCATTCAGCCAGGGAACCCAACTTGATACGTCGACGCTGCTGGCGAGCCTGCACGAAACTGTACCACTCTCAAAGACGATGAGCGAAGAACTGGTGCGTTTGCGCAGCTGGGCGCAGGGCCGCGCCCGGCCGGCATCGGGATCATTCTCCACTGCTAGTACCGAAGTGCGCCGAAAGATTGAGCTATGAAACAACCTCGGAGGTAAACATGAGTTGTATCGTCGTAATCAGTCCCTTAGTTATCGCAAGTTGGCCGGCCATCAGCGCTGCGGTGACCGCGGGTGTGGCATCTTTGGGGTTCAGTATCGTCGCCTCCAGCGCCCGGACCTCGGTGGAGGAACATGCATCGACCAGTCGCAAGGTGGAGGTCCCTATTGAAGACAGTGAAATACTCGAAGGAGCGGCAGGCGAGCAGATTGTCGTGGAGCGACAGGGAATGAGGGCTGTTTTCAGCCGTGATGCGCGCGGTGCTTTGAAGCTCTGCATGGAGGGAAGCGCCTATTCGGATGCGGAATTAAAGAAAATGGGCGAAGAATTAATCAACCGCGTTACGCAGCAATATGTCTATCACCGCGTGGTCACCGAATTGAAACAACGAAATATGACCATCGTTGACGAGCAAGTATCGGCAGACCGAACTGTCAAAATTCGCGTGCGCAACGTTTAGGAGGCGAAACATGGACGAGATGGAAATCGAAATCGATGCAACTGGTAAAGTGACCATGCGAACCCGAGGTGTTAAGGGATCGGCGTGCATGGAATACGCGGATCTGCTGGCACAGATTGTGGGAAGAGAGGAATCACGCGAGAAGACTGGCGAATTTTACGAAGCGACTGAACATGTTCGCCGCCGAGTCAATGTTGAGCAGCGACGAGGCTGAGTTATGCAATGCAGCAGTTGTGGTTTTGAGAACATGCCTGACAGCGATAGCTGCGCACGATGTGCTTCACCGCTTGGTTTGGCGACAACCATCCTGGACGTCCATCCCCCGCGCGCACGCAAATGGCGAAAGCGAGTCCGCAGGGCGATGCCCAAGCCGAAAATGCGTTATGCGATTCGCGATCGGATTCGGTATACCGCGGCGGATATCCGTGCAGCGCGCTTCCAATGGGGCGGGCCCATGGCGCCGTGGTCAATGATCTGGCGTTCCGTTGTTCCCGGATGGACCCATTTTCGCGCTGGGCAGCGGATACGAGGCTTGTTGTTTTTCTGGAGTTTTCTTGCATGTCTGCTTCCGGGTCTGCTATTGATCGGGACAGGGATGGGCAGCTTACTCCTCGGGTTTGCCTTCAGCATTCATGCGTCTGCATTTGCTGACATGCTCAGTCAATATCTTCCCACGCGCGACTTTCGCTCGCTGATGATTAATTCCCTTGTTGCCATGTTAGCTCTCGCGATTTTCTTATATGTGCCCCTTTGGTGGGCCATGTCGCGCGTGGCAGCGATACGCACTGTCCAAATCTCGGCTGGGTCAATTTTGCAGAGCGGTGATGTTGTGGTGGTTAATCATTATTTTCACCGATCTTCCTGGCCGCAACCGGGGACCGTGGTGCTTTATGATCTACCATTCATGCAGCTCGAAGGCACACCGCTGGGGCACGAACGAAGGCTGATGGATTATGAGGGCGAGCGCGTCGATCGGGTTTTGGCAGTAGGCGGCGACAAGGTGCAGTGGAAGAACAATCAACTTTATATCAACGGTAAACTTTCCAATTTGCAGCCGTTGAATCCCAGCACGTTGCCAAAGGAAATTGGATTTACCGCAACGCCGGGTTCGGTGGTGATTTTGCCCAGCACGACCACGCCGCTGGGACCCCCTCTTTCGGATCTGCAATACGCCGCGCTGTCGTGCATCCCGCGGGAGAAGGTAGAAGCAACGGTATACCTGCGGCTACATCCGCTATCACGAATCGGGCTGATTTATTAGAGGAATTTCATGAGCCAGCGCTTTCAAAGACTTGAACTCGACGGAGAGAAAAAAACTTCGTCTCCGTCACAGCTGTCGGGGCAGCTCAATTTGCAGTCTGATTTGCACGACGCAGCTTATTGGATGCACCAGGCGGACGGCCATCGACGTCATGGACGTTTTGAAGAAGCGCTGCGCGATTATTCTCGGGGAGTTGAGCAGGATCGCTCCGTTGTGCGCGGCTGGGTGGGGCAAATACAAATGCTGATTGCCATGGAGGAATACCCCGAGGCAGAGTTGTGGGCGAGGAAAGCATTGGAATTATTTCGTGGCCATGCCGATCTCTCGGCGGCCCGCGCCCAGGCGCTCTGCAGGCGGGGGGATATCACACAGGCCCAGGCGGCATGCGATGCAGCCATCGGCACCGCTGGTATTTCCTCGTATCCGTGGACCGTTCGGGGGGAATTGATGCTGTCGCTGCGCGATCCTGTGGAGGAGTATTGCTTTGACAAGGCCGTGCAAATCGACACCGATTGGCTGGTGCTGATCGAAATCGCCGGCATCTATATTTTTTACCGTCGCCATGCCAAGGCCCTGTCGTATTGTCGCCGCGCTGTGCAGAAAACTGGCGATCATCCCTATTGCTGGTTTCGCCAGGGAGAGTGTGAATTGGCCATGGGATTGAACGACGCCGCCCGGCTCAGCTTCAAACAATGCCTCGACCTCGAACCGAAAAACATGCGTGCGCGAAAAATGTTAGAAGAACTGCAAAATAAGGGCTGGCATCCCTTCGGCTGGCTGCGCCGAAAATAAATGCCGTTTTATGGAGATTGCATGCCCCCGACCATGGATCAAATTTTGCGAGCTGCGCGCGAATCAAGTGCGACGGACATACATCTGGTGCGCGGCGTTGCCCCGGCGCTGCGCGTCAATGGCGAAATTCGTCTGACCAAGTGCGAGCCGCTCGATGAGCAATCGCTGCGAGGGCTCATGGGAGAACTGCTTGACGCCAAACACCAGAAAATATTAGATGAAAAATGGCAGCTCTGCTTTTCACGCCACTGGCCCGGCGTGGGACGCTTTCGTGCAAGTATCTATTTCCATGGCGGCATTCCTGAGATGGCTATTCGTGTCTCGGAAAAAGCGGTGCGTCCGCGCGGAGAGCTGCGATTGCCTTCGATTGTCGATGAGCTTACCCGCAAAGCGAACGGCCTGGTTCTCATCACCGGACCCACCGGCGTGGGCAAAACCACGACGCTCAATTACATGATCGATCTGATCAACCGCGAGCGGCGTTGCAAGATCGTTACCATCGAAGACCCCGTGGAATTCAGCCATGAAAACCGCAACAGCATCATCATTCAGCAGGAAGTTTACACCGATACCCCGTCGTTCCGCGAAGCACTGGTCCACGTCCTGCGGCAGGACCCGGATGTGATCGCGGTTGGCGAGATGCGCGATCTGGACACGATTGCCACCGCGCTTACTGCCGCCGAGACTGGGCATCTGGTTCTTGCAACCCTGCACACACCGGACGCCGTGCAGACGGTGCAGCGCATTGTCAGCGTCTTTCCCTCCGAGCAGCAGAACCATGTCATGTATCAGCTTTCTAACTCCCTCCAGGCCATCATTGCTCAGAACCTGCTGCCGCGCGCTGATGGGAACGGAATGGTGCTGGCTTGTGAAATTTGTGTCGCTAATCCACCCATTCGCAAGTTTATCCGCGATGGTGAGCCGCACCTGATTTACAATGAAATGCAGACCGGCAAAAAACTTCAGATGCAGCTTATGGATACGGCACTACTCGAATTGTATCAGAAGGGCGAAATCAGCTACGAAGCTGCGCTGTCCAGCGTGCGCGATCCACAGATTATTAAACATCGCACAGCCTGAAGCGAAAATGTGTTACGACAGCGGCACATCAATCTAGAATCGTTGACGGAAGCATGGGGCAGAAATCCACTTACAAATCTTTGAGGACGCAAGCCGCGTAGAAATGCAAAACGGTATCCTCAAAACTTATTTTGAGGATACCCGAATTTCGTCGTAAGTATTGATGGGAAATAAAGTAGCAGCGACAGGACTCGAACCTGTGATACGGATTCCATTTTTTTATTGCGCTTCTACTCCCAAAGCCCACGGCCCGGCCGTGGGCTTTCTGCTCCAAGCAAAGCGCATTTGAAAGATAGAAACGGTATGACTCGGAGCTTATGAATCAGCACGCGGTTTCACAGAAGGCTGCTAAACTTCAACATTCACAGTGGGTATATTCACATTTAACTAACTCTCATCGCATCCATGAGACTGTCGTGATGTAAAGGTGTTCGTTCACAGCAACTCAACCCGCAAGTCCCCGGGCAGCGTGTTGAAGATAGTGCTGGACTGGCCTGTATGCCAGGTTATGGGTTTTTGTTTTGATTGACGCAGGCCGAAGGATTTGAGCGATTTGGCGGCGATGCCGAAGGGCGTACCGTTGTTATTAGTGGTGACATTCGCCAGAGCAACGGTATCGATTGTTGCCGCGGCGATGTCCGAATTGACGAAAGGAGAGCTGCCTTTATCGCTGAAACTGAGAATGGAGGATGCGCTTGCAAAATCGGCGGTGACGGGAAGGCCGGTGGTGCCGGCGCTTACGCCGGCGAAGATGCTGGAATTACTCATGCCGCCAACGGCGATTTTTCCAATGTTGCCGGATACGTCGATGTTGGAATTGGCGATGGATGCGCCGACGACAAGCGATTTGATGGAACCGCCGATAGTCCAGGTACCGGCGACGACCGAGCCAAGGGCGACAGAGAGGGAGCCAGTAGTGGTGGTTACGTTGGCGTCGAAGGCGCCTTTGACGGAAAGTTTTTGCAGATTCGAGGCGGTGATGACGTCGGTGCCGGATGCGCCCCCAGACCAGGAAGTTGCGGAAAGGGATTTGATAGTACCGGCATCGGTGATGGTGAGTCCCTGGGCTTTGCCAAGAATGATGGTCGTGGTGCCATTGCCTTCGATGTAGAGCGTGGATGGGGTGAGGGTTTCGTCACCGAGCTTCAGGGAATTGATTGTGCCGGTAATGGTAAAAGCCACCGTGAAGTTGGCATCGGGGGCGTTGAAGGAGTTGAGCGAGCCATTAACCGTGACGGTGCCTAGTGTCGCGATGCCGCCGGAGACTTTTACCGTCAGTGTGGATTTGGCGGTGGTGTTGGAGAGTATGAGAGAGATGGGGTCGGCGTTGCCGTTGGAGAGGAAGCTGAGTGTGCCGGTGCCGCTGGAGAGCGTGATAGTGACCATGTGACCTTGGGAATCGGTGTAAGTAGCTTTGGTCTTTCCGCCAAAGGTAATGGTGCGCGCGATGGCGGGGATAGTGGTGCTGGCCTGGGCGCTGCCGGGAACTAGCTGCTCGTTGCCAGCGTTATCGGTGGCGATGGAATAGAAGGAATAAGAGTGTCCCGGATCTCCGATGAATTGAGCGCTCGTAGCCGTCGTGTTGGAGAGGAACGGCGTGTAATCGCCGCCATCTTCGGAAACGTAAATATTGTAATACGCCAGGCCAGAGCCGCCGGTGTCATCTGAGCCGGACCAGGTGAGATTGAAGTATGTAGAAGTTGCCATGGCAGGCAGTGCGCTGATGCTGCTGGTGGGAGCAACTGCATCTAAAGTGTTAGTCACCGTCTCGGTATTGATGGCGGGATTGTTATCAAACACCACGGTGGCCTGAGCGGAGATGACCGTGCCGGTGGTGGCGGAGGAAGAGGGTTGGATGGTGTAATTAACGAAGCCTTCGCCCTGGGGTGGAGTCACATCCGCGGGCAAAAATCCGCTCAGTGGATCTGAAGGCACGTCTCCGGTGCTGGGATCAATGCTGGTAAACGTCCAAGTGGCGATGCCGGTGGAATTATCGAAACTCGCAGCCACTTCTACCGCCAGCGTGTTGCTGAGGTTCACCGTGGTCATGTAAGATTGCAAACCCGCCGGCACATTGATGGTCGTGCTGCCGAAACCGATGGTGCCGAATTGGAAGGTGGACCAATCCAGAGCGGAGGAGAGTTGCTGGGTGACCGTGACGACCTGAGCGGGAGCGCTGGCGGTGGGGTCATTGGTGAAATCGATTTGGTAGGGAAGCAAGGTGTCCGCAGCGATGAAATTATCACTGCCATAACCAGCGGGGCCGATGATCTCGTTGGGATCACCACTGGTGACGGCTTGGGTTGAGGCTAACCGCTTTTCCTTAGCGATCACCTGGAGAATCGTGGTGAGATCATCCTGCGAGACGGGATCGCCGCCGTCCATATAGTTTTTCAGGAGCTGCGCGCCGAGCGGATCGCGCAGAATGCGGCGATAGATGTCGTTGTAATTCAGTACATCCTGCGTGGGCACAGGTGTGCCGTCAGGGAATTCCTTGTTGTATTCGAGATTGTATTTCAGAGCGCCATACACCAGCGAAGGTGCAGCGAGGACAAGTCCCGTGCCGGCTGCGGCGGCACCTTCTGTGGTGAGCGTAACGGCGCGCGTGGTGGTAGCGACAACGGGGCTGTTGCTAAACGTGACGGTAAACTCAAGAGGAGTGGAAAAAACGGCAGGACCGCCAAGATTGGTGAAGCCTGCTTCCTCAAGAGCCGCGTTGGAGAGAGTTCCTAGTCCGGGCGAACCAACTCCAGCGGATGATCCGAGCAGCACGCCGGTATCACTAAAGATCCCACTGGCGTTGGCTCCGAGGGCACCTGTTTCTACTGCCGCTGCTTCACCGGCTTCGGCGGTAGCGAAGTTGTAGGCGTTAGTCAGAATGCTTTGAATGATGCTGGCATTAAAACCGAATGGATCCAATGGAAGGCCGATGATTTCGCCGGAGGGGTCGTTGTAATTGCCTGGATTGTTATTAGCGTAGCGATAGAGATTGGCGTCGCCACCATTGAAGCCGAGCGGATCACGCTGTGTGAAGCGGCCCAGCGTGGCATCGTAAAGACGAGTGCGGGTGAGATAATTATTGTTACCAACAGACATCACACCGTTTTGGCCACTATAGGTGAAAATATTAGCGGTAGTGACTGTGGAAGAGAGTTGCTGGCCGAAGGGGTCATAGGTGTAGGTGTTGGTGACGGCACCTGAGCCATTAGTGAGATCGGCGGTATTGCCGGTCGCGTCGAAGTTAAAGTAACTGACATTGCCGCTGGAATCGACCTGGCTGGTCAGACCAGTCCCGTAGGTATATTGCGCGATCACCGTGCCGTTGGAAGTGAATTGGCCAATGAGACTTGAGCTGGTAGGACTGACCAGATTGTAGGTGGTGACGCCACTCGTCGTGGAAGCCACTCGATTGCCCATGGCGTCATAGGTGTAGGTGGTGGTGACGCCATTGACCGTCATGGTCTTCAGTTCGTTGAGGGCGTTATAGGTGTAGGTTGTCGTGCCTCCAGTGCCGGTTTGGGAAATTAAATTGCCGTCCAGATCGTAGGTGTAGGTGGTGCCAGTGCTGTTGGTGTATTGGTTGAGATTATTCGTGGTGTAATCGGTGGTGCCGTTGACGGAATCGACCACGCTGATGCGGTTGCCAGCCAGGTCGTAATTGTACGTGATGGTTTCGCCGCCGGGCAGCACTGTCTGCACCAATTGATTGTCGGCATCATAAACATAAGTGGTCGTACCCGCCTGCGTCGTCTCGCTGGCGATCTGACCATCCTCAGTGTAGGTGTAGGCAAAACTGCTGGCGATGGTGCCGCCGGCGAGATAATTCGTAACGGAAGTAACCTCGCTCGCTTTGTCGTAGGCGTACTGCGTACTTGTGCCGTTGCCATATTCGATCAGCGTCAGCCGATTCAGGGCATCGTAGATGTAAGTGGCGACGGTGTTGCCGCTGCCGTCGGTGACTTTTAATAGCAGGCCCTGGCCGTTGTAAGCGTAATTAGTGGCGAACCCGGTCTGATCGACCATTGAAGCGAATTGGCCATTGCTATTGTAGGTGTACGTGAGCGAGAGGCCATTAGGGTAGGTCACCTTCGTCAGGCGGTCGGCGGAGTCGTAGGTGAAAGTTTCGGTGCCGAAGGTGCTATCAGTAGCGGTAAGAACATTGCCGTGGGTGTCGTAAGTGTAGCTGTCGGTGCTGCCGTCGCTGAAGGTTTGCGAAACCAGTTGGCCCAGTGAATTGTAATGGTTATTGACGATATGCCCGCCGGCACTATTGCTGGATGCTAACTCACCCGTGCTCGTGTAGGTGTAAGTGCTGGTCTGGTGATTTGCGTCGGTGACGCTGGTGAGATCGCCGTCGGAGTTATAGGCCTGACGAGTGGGATTGTCATTGGGATCGGTGATCAGCACCGGCTCGGAAAACGAATTGTATCCAAACGAAGTTTCATCCCCATCGGCGCCGGTAATGGACATAATCTGGCCATTGAAACCATATACCGTCTCGGAAGTTTGGCCCTGCGCGTCGGTGGTTGTCGTCGGCGTATCGTTAGCGCTATAGGTATTCGAGAAGACATTCCCCAACGGATTCATGATCGAGATCGTCTCACCGGCGTTGCCGCGGGTGATGTAGGTAATATCGCCCTGCGAATCGGTTTCGGTGATGTTCCCGTACTGGTCATAAGCATATTTGATGTCATCGGTCTGGCTGTCGCCGTATTGCTCGCTGAGCCTGCCGGAGGAATCATAAGTGAAAAATTCGTGCGTTCCGTTTGGATAAGCGATCTCAGTGACTTCGTGATTGCCGGGATTCGCGTAGGTATAGGCCGTCGTGCCTGCCGCATTGGCTACGCTGATTAAATTGCCGTCGCTGTCGTATGTATAAGTTGTGGATCGCCCCTCGGGATCAATAACTTCGGTGACTTCATTGGAACTGTTGTACGTCAGCTGCGT
>DASXDR010000095.1:0-49546 GCA_036490535.1 Tepidisphaeraceae bacterium
CCCATCGAAATAGGCGACGTTCATTTTTCCCTGATGGCGGAATTTATCGAATTGATCAGCCATGTCATAGCCAGTTTCGTCCAGCGCATCCGCCAGCGTCCAGCGACCAGTATCTGGAGCATACCAGGCGATGTAGTACGATCCCGTTTCATCCCGCGGCAACGCATCCGTCATGAACATGATGTCCGAAGAGGGCTGCGCCTTGGAAAATTGTCCGCGCCAGCGGCGCTGGCTCTGATATTCGTAGCCTAGCACGCCCTCGTTGTACGCATAGCTGATGGGAAGCTTCGGGCCGTACCAGCCATCGGTTTCTCCAGAAACAGTCGTGCCGAGCGGCACATCGTGCTGGGAGGGACAGGTGAAAACTTTACGGGCCAGGCACGTGGCACTTTGAAAATCGGCTACCAGATCATCGGAGCTGTCGGAGCGAATTTTGCTGCCGAGGTATGGCCCCATCGCGATCGGAAACGGCTCGGGGCGGGGTGCGCCCTGATCGCTGAAATAGGCATAAGCGGTTTGCTGCGGATCACCCATATCACTGGGCGTGGCGGCGGCGCCGTTGATCTTGCCAGCGATCTGCATGAAGCCATGGTGTTCGGTCGCAAACATGATCCCCGCCTGATAAATCTGCCGCAGATTTGAGCGACATACCACCATGTTGGAACTCTGCCGCGCTTTGGTCAGAGCGGGGAGCAGGATGGCGATCAGGACGGCGATGATGCCGATGACGGTGAGAAGCTCTACGAGGGAAAAAGCTCGAAAAGAACGCTGAACGATGAACGCTGAACGATGAAAGGAAGGAGCGAAAGATCGTAGTTCCGCGCGGGGCATATTGGCGCACCAACTCCACTTCAGCGTTCATCGTTCACAGTTCAGCGCTCGGCTTTCATCCCTATTATGTCCGGCGAGCCACGGTCCGGGACGAAATTTTATCCTGCAGGCGCATAATTCCCTCCATGAGCGCTTCGGGGCGTGGCGGACAGCCTGGCACGTAGACATCGACCGGCACGACCAGATCGACGCCTTTGACGACGTTGTAACCCCATTTGAAATAGGGCCCGCCACCGACGGTGCAGGCGCCCATGGCGATCACATATTTGGGTTCAGCCATTTGGTGGTAAAGACGCTTCACGCGGCTGGCCATTTTGTAATTGACGGTGCCGGCGACGATCATGAGATCCGCCTGCCGCGGGGTAGCGCGAAAGGCGCCGGCGCCGAAGCGGTCCAGGTCAAATCGGCTGGCGCCCACAGCCATCATCTCGATCGCGCAACAGGCCAAGCCAAACGTCATCGGCCAAATCGAATTTTTACGCCCCCAGTTCAGCGCAAAATCCAGGCTGGTGACAATCAGGCCTTCTTCGAATCTGTTTTCGATCCATGACATATTGAAAACCAAGCACGAAATTCGAATGACGAATCACGAATAAATATTCGAATCAACCAATGATCGAAACCACGAGATATTTAGCGGCGTGTCCGAAGGACCGCGTTGGATAGCGCACCTCAACGCGGTGCTACGCACGCGCCGCTAAATATTGGCACGGGAATGTTTCGGACATTTGTACATTCGAATTTGTTTCGGATTTCGAGTTTAGAATTTCGGATTTAAACCAATATCGTTCCGATGACTTTCCGTCGCCTCGGCCGCGTATCGAAGTCCATAAACACAACCTGCTGATATTCTCCGGTGAGCAATTTCCCACCCGAAAATGGCACCGTGAGGCTCGGCCCAACCAGCGAGGCGCGAATATGCGAATGGCCATTATCATCGTTCCACGTTGCTTCGTGGTCATATTTCGCATCATCGGGGATGAGCTTTTGCAGGGTTGCTCTCATGTCATGTCTCACCAGCCCTGCCTCATATTCAATGGTGGTCAACCCGCAGGTGCTCCCGACGGAAAACAGATGTACCACACCCTCGCCGCTGATACCGCGCAGCTCAGCGGTGACCTGCTGGGTGATATTCACGATCTGGTCGTGAGCTTCGGTTGCGAATTCGAGAATAAAGCGTTTCATAGCGAATCGTCTAGGCTCTGCACTTCTATACGGAACTTCGACCAAACATTGTAGAACCATGCGCGCAAAAGAAAAGCGGCAGCGAATGAACTTCGCTGCCGCTTGAGTTTTCAGAAAATTTCCGCAGCAAAATTTATTTGCGACGGCGAGCCAGAAGGCTCAGAGCGCCCAGACCGAGCATCGAGAGCGAAGCCGGTTCGGGAGTGACCACGAGGTTTTCGAAGAGATCGAAGTTATATGTCGTGGGGCCGGTGCCGGTGTTGCTGTCCTGATCACCGAATTCGATCTGCGACCCACCAGCAGTGGCGCTGGCGTCGCTGTCTGGGACGGTAGCAACAACGTGGCCATCGATGGACCAGATCACGCTCGTGCCAGTCTGCTGGAGCGTTTCGTTGTGCCAAGCAAAACCAAACACGCCAGCCGGCGTGCTGCCAGTCTGGGTAGAAGCAGCGGTGGACTCGGCAGTCGGAGCACTGACAGACGGCATGAAGCTGGCGTAGTAAGAGCCATCATCGGTCGTGTTGTACATGCTGGCGGTGGAATCGTTACCAGCAGTATAAACGCCCGTGGGGGGAGGGTTGCCAAGGTTGCTGCCATTGGCATAAGCACGATAGGTGCCACCGCCGGACGTGGCATCGCGTACCGCATCAACGACAATCCCGCCTTGCCCGGGAATCACACCGGTCGTGCCACTGCTGTTGCTCACGGCGTAATCAACGCCCGTACCAGCAGTGCCAACGCCAATAATGGGGCCGGTGCTGCTATTGGATCCGGCAGTATCTGCGATCGTGGTACCACCAACATAGTTGGACCACACTTCGACCGAGACTGTGTACTGAGAAGGCAACGTCAGACCCTTAGTCACCACGCCGACGGCGCCAATGATATACGTGGATGAGGTGGCAGTGGTGTCATCTGACTGCACACGCAAGGCAGTTTGGCCCGTGCCAAGGTCGGTCAGACCATTGGCTGGCGCTGCCGGAATACCTAACGAGGAATAGTCATATCCAAACACTGCGGAACTTGTATTTCCACCTGTTGAGTTCAGCGTCTGGTAGACATTGTAGTTAGCTGCGCTAGCAGCAGTATTAAACGTGTCGGAATAAAGCACCTGGCCATGAGCGGCCAAAGAACCCATCGCTGTTACTGCAGCGATTAAAAGCGCACGACAAGCATTTCGCATATTTCTCCCATTAAAAAAGATCTACTAGGACAATTCGTAGCCACTCAATGTAGTTACGAAAAAATTACACAGTTACGTTTGAACATCCAGAAAAATTTGTTCCATTGAGGCTAAAAACAACATCTGCAATTCATGCGCGCCGACGGCGAAGCACTGGCAGTGCAGCCAGGGCCAGTAAGGACAGCGCTGCCGGCTCAGGAGCTTGAACCACGAAGCCATCTGAATTCAATGCTGCGGTTCCAAGTCCGCCGCCGTTGAATTCGATATCGCCCAATTGGGCAGCCGTCAGGCCAGTGGAATCAGTGCCGAAACGCAGTGCGTCGGTACCCGAAGTCCAGTTAGCGAGGTTCAATGTGCCAGTCCAAGTCAGGGCTGAGCTATTGGCGAAAATGGTCTGGCTGGCTCCTGCACCAAAATCAATCATTGAACCAGCGGTCATGCCCAGCGTGGTAGCACTCATGTTCTGAACCATGCCATCGGGATTGAGTGTTCCACCGCCGAGGATAACCTCGCTGCTGGTGGCAATCGTATTGGAAGCGCCCAGAACCAAGGTCGCCGGGCTGGTTACCGTGGTTGTACCGGTGTAAGCATTAGCACCAGCGAGAATGAGCTTTCCTGCATCCGTCACAGCAAGTGAACTTGCGCCGCTAATTGCGCCGCTAATTTCATCAACAACGGTTGCGGTGGTCGTAGTGTCGATCGTGAAAGTGCCAGTGGATGGCAAGGTCACGCTGCCAGAAAAGATTGCCCCTGGCGTGCTGCCGGATGCAGCGCCACCGTTCCAGATGATGCCGGAACTGGCAGTGCCGACGGTAATTGGATTGCTGACGGCCAATCCAGCGGCGCCGCTGTTAATAAATCCCTGTTTGCTTGTACCCGTGATCGTAATTCCGGCGCTGCCGAATGAACTGGCATTATTGTAGTAGGTATTCTGTCCGCCCGTTGATTCGAATCCACCGGTGAAAGTATTGTTGCCAAAGAGAGACAAAGCGCCATACGACTCTTGCTCAACGCCACCAGAACCTGAAATTGGGGCGTAGATGGTGATGCTGCCGGCCGTGGTGGATGTGCCGATGAGGAAGCCTTGAAGAGCTCCACCTTCAACTGCCAGGCCACCGGCGGAACTGGATTGACTAATGATCAGATTAACACCGGAGGCATTCATATACATTCCGACAATCGGTTCGATCTGGCCAACGGTAACCGTGTAAGTATTTCCCGAGCTTCCGCCGTAGAATCGGGGAAAGCCGGTATTGGTTCCAGATGTATCTTGCACAAAATTACTTGTAGCCGCTCCGCCGCCGGATGTGGCGGTCCAATCTGGGCTTTCCCAGCTGTACGTGCTTCCGTTAGTAATCCCATAACCAGCGGTAGCGCCATTGACGTCAAAATATTGCTGAGTGGCCGCGAAGGCATGACCAGCGATCAAGCTCGAAGCAGCGATTAAAAGAACACGATGTGCGTTTCGCATAAATTTCCCATCCAAAAAAGACCTGTTAAAGACTATTCTTAGCCCATTGAAATGTTACAAGACAAAATTAACACAACTCTGCTTAGGCGTCCAGAAAATATTGTTGCTTTGTTAACATTTAAATTCAAATCCTAAAACAATAGCAGGGTTTAGCAATTTGATTGCTAAACCCTGCGTAAATTAACTCACGCTCGGCGACGGCGAAGCATCGGAATCGCGGCCAGGCCAAGCAGCGAGAGCGTTGCCGGCTCGGGGGCTGCTACGATGGCTCCATTCTTATTGTATTGGGCCAAGCCGAGTTGGAAGAGGGCATAATCGTCAGCGTTGACCTTGCCGTCGTAATTTAGATCGCCAGCAACCCAACCCAAGGTTGTAGTATTGCCGTAATATCCCATTAAGGTCAGATCGGTGCCGTCTACTTTTCCATCCAAATTAAGGTCGCCGAAGTAGGTATATTTGACAATAACGGTGCCGCCCGTGCTGGAGGGGGTATCAACTGTTTGCCCATCAAATGTA
The DNA here is from genome assembly GCA_036490535.1 of Tepidisphaeraceae bacterium. Taxonomy (GTDB): domain Bacteria; phylum Planctomycetota; class Phycisphaerae; order Tepidisphaerales; family Tepidisphaeraceae; genus DASXDR01. The sequence continues at coordinate 5,187 of DASXDR010000095.1, forward strand.
GAGAATGGGCTATCGTTGCTAATGTTTCCGGGGAAATAAGTCGAATTATTTTCCACCACGGCTAATCCGGTCCCATTAGCAACACCCGCCATCGAGCTGGTAATCCCGCCTGAGGCGACGAGACCTTGAATCGCCGCCAAAGGACTTGTTGTGGTGTAAGCATTGAGGTTGTAATCATCAATCAAATCATTATTCGTCAGGTCGAGCGAAGCGCCATACTGGTTGTAGACAGTTAGCTCGCTGACAACCGCAGGCCCGCTGTTTTTAAGCAGCACAAGCTTGCCTTCGTAGATATCCAGGTTACCGCTGGATGCATCGCCCAGGTTATTCTGAAGAAGATTCAGATTGCTGACACTGACCGTACCGGCACCAGATTTGACTATATCTGGCGTGCCGTTGGTGAATGATTGGAGATTGTTATTAATGTAAGAAATCGATTTAGTATAAGTGATAGGACCAGAAATCGTCAGCGACGCGCCGCTGGCTGCAAATAGCCCGAGGTCAGTGTTGACGTTCACTGGAGCCGAAATCGTGTTATTGCCAGCGTTGGCGGTGAGATTTGCGCCCATCCCGCTGAGCGTGATGGAGCCGCCACCTGCGGACAGGACATACCCTTTGGGGCTGGAGAAGACGATGGCCCCTTCCGTCACATTTGTATCAACAGAGACAGTGCGCTGGGCGGTCGTGGTCGACCCGAATGTCAATACCTGGTTAGTTCCATTAGGAACATTGCCGACCAGCCAGTTGCTAGCATTAGACAAGCTGCCATTGGCGTCGGCTGTCCATTGGCCGGTGGCTGTGAATGTGCCATTGGAACCGGTCACGGTGACGGTTGTGCCACCGGGACCGTACTCGCCAACGGCTGGGAGGCTTCCCGAATAAGTCGCAGTTGAATAGACATTGCCTGCGGCGTCAAACGCTGGTTGGCGGTATGTATATCCTGCAGTTTCGGCATTAAACGGCATAGTCAATCGCACGTCGGGCATACCAGCCAGGAGCGGCACGACATAGCCGCCAAAGTCGACGGCCGCACCGCCGCTTTGGCCGAGCATGAGAAACCGCCCGTCCGGAGAGACGGCCTCTGAATTTACACCCAACAGGAAGTCAGCGGTCCCAAGTCCTTGCCGAGCCGTCAAATCAAGAGAATCCCATATAATACTGCTGCCGTCGGGTGATAGTACGAACAAATCGGGTTGGTTGCCCTTACTGCGGCTTTGGGCGACGTAAAACTGATTGGCGGGGCCACCCTGTGCCAGATCAAAATCGACGCCACCGAAATCATTGTACCAGTGAGCGGACGACGTATCGCCAGATGCAGTCCACAAGTTCTCGGGTGACCAGAAGCGGGTATCCAGCGGAATATAAGTTTGACCACCGCTCGGATCGGTGATTTGATATCCAGTCGAAACATTGAGCACTTTGGTCGGGGCACCGGCATAGCCAGTGGTTGCTCCAACATTCCATTGAAAGATCTGTTGAGTGTCCGTGCTTGGTGTACCCTCGTTCAGGTAAGATCCTCCACCGAAATAGGCATCAATGGCAGTGACGGTCAGATCACCGCTCGCGGTGGATCCATGGACCACAGCCTCGCTCCATATATCGCCGTGATTTACACTGGATATGCCCTGCGCCGAGAAGACATCGGCACCGTTCGCGAGTCCGCTTGCCGTAATCTGGGCGCGCTGAATACCGCCGGTTGCATCCTTCTCGCTGGTGATATACAGATACCCGTCGCTGCCAATGGACATCCGCCAGGGATCAGAGCTGCCACCGAAGGTTAGCCCAGCCGCCGCAGCAACGTTGGTCACCGTGCTGTTGGCGGCAGCGGCAGCGGCCTCTGTCGGATATGCGCCAACGAAAGTAAAATCTGGATTTAACGCATAGATGCCGATCTGCGGAACGCTTGCAGTAGTATTGGTCGCACTGTTCGCGACGTAAATTCGTCCGAATTCAGGGCTCGTCGGATCGGTGACCACCGCGATGCCTTTAGGGGAACCAAAAACGTCCCCCGTAGTGGCGCCATTCGCTATATAATTCGGATCAATTTCAAGCGCGGTGCTGGCGGGCGAGCTGTCGAGAGTTTGCGAACCGGCCGAAAGAAACCCGTTCCCGTCATTGGTCGTAACCTCCACTTGCACCGGCGTAGTCGGCGTCGCGCCAAGGGTTACGCTCTGCATTCCTGCGGGCAGGGCGCCGAGGTCCTGGCTGGTGCCATTGTAGAAGAGTTTCACATCGCCAGCCGTTGAAGTTGGGACGGACCCATTAACTCCTTCATTGAGATCGAACTTGACGGTAGAGCCTGTGACGGTTACTCCGCTGGCATAGCTCGTCGCTTTTGCCTGGGGAACCGCAATGAATACTGCCACACCAACTGTTGCCGCTGCGAGAACGAGGTTACGCTTGCGCATAATCTGCCTTCCTAAAATGGCTTATGCCGGTATATATGACCGGGTAAGCAGGGGAAAATAGATCAAAATAAACCAGAAGTGCGGATTACCAATACCACTCCCGCACGACACCCGATTTGCAGAAAGGAGGCCCGAACGCAAGCCTACCTCCCGGCCCAACGGATACAACAGTATGGTCTCCAAAAGGGGGCAAATGCAACTAAAAAATTTCGTTTCCCCAAAATTATTTCCGGCCATGGGAATTTTCTTGACCCGCCTACCCCCAGAGGGGTAAAAGCGGTGTATAGTGTGTTTGCCTATGCGTGAGCGCCGAGTTTATCTCGTTTGCTCCATGTCCGATCAGTTCAGCGCAAAGCCGTGAGGTAGATCATGTTATGCAAAAACGGATTGGCGCGATGTTTCACCAGGAGATCGCAAATGTCAGACGCCCCTAAGTCAGTGCAAAAGGCGAAAAGGAGTGTACTGGGATTCACGTTGGTTGAATTATTGGTGGTTATTGGCATCATTGCGCTGCTCATATCGATTTTGCTGCCCTCTCTGAATCGTGCAAGGAAAATGGCCAAAACGATAAAGTGCGCCTCCAATCTTCGCCAGATTGGCAATGGCTATCAAATGTATGCAGCAGATAACAAAGGATGGTTTCCACCTGCCAAGCTCGGACCCAATAGCGCTGCATATGCTTATAGCTTGCCCAAGGTAAACTATGTCGCTAACAGCACTGGACAGGCTTATTGGTGGTATAATTTTATTTCGAAATATCTATCGAGTTATAACTATGGAACCTATGGGATGACCGGTGATTCCTCGCAGGCTCAGCAGAGCGTTCTTTGGGGATGTACGGAATGGGACGGTTATATGGGGGTTGCCGGTGGCAATAACGGCGTGACTTCAACTTCTGGTGGGATAGCGCCTTCTCAGCCAGGTTATGGCGTTAATGAATGGCCCACCATGACCGCCAGCTATCCAGTTTCAACATCGGTGGGGACTTCCTTCCCCTTTGGCGAAGAGACGGATTTAACGGGAGTTAGCGCTACTGGGACATCCTCCGTGGGATGGGAGCATGGCGCTGTGGCCTATGATGGCAGTGGAAAGCCCGCAGGACAGTTTTACCCCGCCAGCAAGTACACCCATTCCTCCGAAAGAGCATTGATGGCCGATTCGATATTTTGGGTTTGCTTGTCGATGTATATCAAGGGAGGCGACACGCCCACGGCAGTGCCGGCGTCTCTTACAAACAACGCTTCTACACCCACTCAAAATGAAGGGCAGACCTGGGCTGATTTTTATCGTCACGGCGCATATCCGCGGATCCTCACAAGCGGGGCCACCAGAACATCGTCAGGGACTGCTGGTTATGATCCCAATGGCGGCAAAGTGGCCTACAATATCCTTTTCTGTGATGGCCATGTCATTACGTCAAATCAGAAGAGTGACGCCTTCAAATATTTCCGTATGCGGTATCCGGATCAGCCATAGGATGGAACAGCAGGCCTGATGCATTCAAAACTCGCGTCGCAGTTTTGCATTCGGTTAACGAATCTTTTGCATTAAGTGTCGGCTTATACGCACTCCATTTAAGTTCCGCGCGATTCAGCGCGCCAGTAGTGCTGCATGGCCTCCAGGCCAACTTTTGCATGAAATTCATTTAGCGGCGTGTGCGTAGCTCGGCGATGAAGTTAATTAAAGCGGGAATGATAAATAGAAAGCGTTATATTACGGCACCGGCGAGCCTTGCCGATCCAGATCAACCCAGAAGCCGGTCCATTGGCCAGGGGGAAGCAAAGCGCCGGCGCCATAGGTGCTGCCGGTACGAGTAGCGGTCCCTACGAATGTGCCGTCATTGAGAAAAATGGAATTGGTGGTCTGGTAGTTATCGAAAACGCTCTCAGTGAGGGCTTGATAAGCGGTCGACTTATAAGTTGCAAGGTTTTTGGTGAGAACCCATTGAGCGGCGCCGCTGGCATAAAGCACATTGATCCCGGTTTTATGCCGCTCAAGAACATGCTGGGGCGTATAAAAGATATCTGCTAGGAGCGCGTAATTTTTTAGCTTGCCGAAGGTGGGCAAATAGAGTTTGCCGCTGCTATCGCAGGGGAGCCAGAATAAGGGACTGCTTTGCGGTACCGAAGGCCCTGTTTCAGGGCTATTGAAGGGCCAGTTAGCGATTGGGCGAGCCATGTAACCTAAGCGCGTGTGATCTGTACCGCCCCCGGTAGCGGTAGTTGTCCAAAATGTCCAGGGATTTATACTTGGCTGAGCGGGGGTCACGTTAGGATTGGGCTGATAAGTAAATTGAGTGCCCTCCGGCTCCGAGGGACAATAAAAGCAATGAGGATCTTTGCAGATATTGGCTGTCGCAAGCAGACCCATTTGCGATGGCTTGGGGGGAGCGGAAGTGCTGTTGTTCCAATACATGATGTAGCTGTAGGCTTTGGACTGCATATAGCCGAGAGGGCAAACATCCTGAAACTCAGTAGCGTAAATGCGCATTTCCGTGTTGAGCTGGCGCATGTTGTTCAGACACACCACACGCTTGGCGGCTTCGCGGGATTTGTTGAGCGAGGGGAGCAGAATGGAGATCAGCAAAGCGATAATGCCAATGACAACCAGAAGCTCGACTAAGGTAAAAGCCTTGGACACATTGGCGTTAGATTGATGTTTTTTCACAAGCATTCCTGATTTAAAAACCCGTACCCCAAGGGCTCCGCAGCCGACGTGGCAAGAAAGAGTATACGGCTCTAAACAGGGATTTCCAAGAGAAATTTGCGTGCAAAAAGCCCACGGATGGCTGTCCGTGGGCTGTGGTAAAGGCTTTTGCGATGGGGAGTTTACCCTATGTGCTTGATCATTTCATCGGCGAATTGGGAGCACTTGATCTCCTTGCCGCCTTCCATAAGGCGGGCGAAATCGTAGGTGACGGTTTTGGCGGCGATGGCGGCTTCGAGGCCGCGCGTGATTAAATCGGCGACTTCCTGCCAGCCCATGTATTCGAACATCATGACGCCGGAGAGGATTACGCTGCCGGGATTGACGCGGTCGAGGTTGGCGTATTTGGGGGCGGTGCCGTGGGTGGCTTCGAAGACAGCGTGGCCGGTAATGTAGTTGATGTTTCCGCCGGGGGCGATGCCGATGCCGCCGACCTGTGCGGCGAGGGCGTCGCTGAGGTAGTCGCCGTTGAGGTTTGGCGTGGCGATGACGTCGAAATCTTCCGGGCGGGTGAGGACTTGCTGGAGGGTGATGTCGGCGATGGCGTCTTTGATGACGATGCCAGCACCGGGTTTTCCTTCGGGGATTTTGCACCAGGGGCCTTTGTCGATTTCCTGGGCGCCGAATTGGCTCTTAGCCAGCTCGTAGCCCCAATCGCGGAAGGCCCCTTCGGTGAACTTCATGATGTTGCCTTTATGCACGAAGGTCACCGATTTGCGCTTGTGTTGAATGGCATACTGAATGGCCGAATAGACCAGGCGCATGGTGCCGATCTTGCTGATGGGCTTGATGCCAACGCCAACTTCGACGGGCTGCTGCGCGGGGCTGCAGGCGGATTTGGCGAATTCGATGTTTTTCTCTTTGGTGCCGAAGCGGATTTTATTGAAATCTTTGGGGAATTCCTTGGCGATGAAGTCAAGGACTTTTTGCGCCTCGGGCGTGCCGGCGGCGTATTCGATGCCGGCGTAGATGTCCTCGGTGTTCTCGCGGAAGATCACCATGTCGACTTTTTCGGGGTGTTTCACCGGGCTGGGGACGCCGGTGAAATAGCGGACTGGACGGAGGCAGACGTAGAGGTCGAGGAGCTGACGGAGGGCAACGTTCAGCGAGCGGATGCCGCCGCCAACGGGGGTGGTCAGAGGGCCTTTGATACCGACGAGATAGTGTTTGAAGGCTTCGACGGTGTCATCGGGGAGCCAGGCCTTGGCGTCGCCTTCGGGGGTACCGGTTTTGAATTTGTTGAAGGATTTTTCGCCGGCGTAGACTTCCATCCATTTGATCTGTTTTTTGCCGGCGTAGGCTTTTTTCACGGCGGCGTCGAAGACCCGGACGCTGGCTTTCCAAATGTCGGGGCCGGTGCCGTCGCCTTCGATGAAGGGGATGATGGGGTGATCGGGGACGTTGAGCTTGCCTTGGTTGATGGTGATGGTTTGGCCATCGGAGGGTGGGGTTATTTGTTTGAAGTTAGGCATGGTTCATCCTTTTAGACGAAGAACCCGGCCCAAGGGCCGGGGCTAAACAAAATTTCTGTTTGCGAGAAAAACCTTTGTAATGTTGGGGGCGTATGTTACAAAACGCCCGGAATCATCGTAATGAAATCGGGCATCTTTGCAACGCGGAGTTTGTTATATGAAACATCTGCTGCCGGGGAAGATTGAATTGGCGATTTTGCTGACGTTGGCGGTTATTTCCACATTGGTGGTTGCGCTCGCTCCCAAGCATGACGTGGGGTTGGCGGCGGCGGCGATTCCGGTGTTTATCTTTGCGGCGGTGATGGGGCTAAAGCGAAATTGGCGATTGGCTGAGGCGAAGGCTGAGGCAAAAGGGATAGAATAAATTTTTAACCGCGAAGGCACGAAAGGCGCAGAGAATCAGGACCTTGGAATTTCGGATTCGTTTTCTTCGCGTTCTTTGCGAACTTTGCGGTTAAAAGAATTTTATTGGGTGGCGATTGCGTCGAGGCTTAGGGGGCTGAGGGTTCCATTTTCAAAATATAGGTGCGCCAAACCGGCGGACATGGTGGCGTTGTCGGTGCAGAATTGGAGTTCGGGGAAATAGACGGATTCCCGCAGCTTCGCGGAGGCGATGCGCAGGCCCTGGTTGGCGGAGACGCCGCCGCCGATGAGGATGGATTTGGCGCGATATTGGCGGGCGGCGCGGCGGAGTTTTTCGATGAGGATGTCGACGCAGGCGGCTTGGAAACTGGCGGCGATGTTTTGGAGATCGTTTTGGGTGAGAAGACCCACGCATTGCAGTGCGTGGACTTTGCGCTGGTCTTTGGTCTGGTTGCGCTGGGGGATGCCGTGGACGTGATAAAGGACGGCTGTTTTTAAGCCTGAGAAGGAGAAATTGAGAGAGTCTTTTTCGAGGAGGGTGCGGGGGAATTGGATGGCGTGGGGATCACCTTTTTGGGCGAGGGCATCGATGATCGGGCCGCCGGGATAGCCGAGACCGAGGATCGCCGCGACTTTGTCGTAGGCTTCGCCGACGGCGTCGTCGATGGTGGAGCCGATTCTGGTAATGTCGGTGAAGGAATTAAGGGCGTAGAGGGCAGTGTGGCCGCCGGAGCAGACTAAACCAATTGCGGGAAATTTTACTTCTGCTTCTCTCTCCTTGTACTCAGGGGGAGGGTTAGGGAGGGGGTTATTTGTGAGCGCTGAATTCTGAACGCTGCCTTCGACCCCGCTCAGGCCAGGGAACGCTGAAGAAGGACCCCCGCCCCTGCTCTCCCCCTGGGTACAAGGGGAGGGAGTGAATTCCAGTGGCACTGAAGTGCCACGGCCAGTTTTGTGCTCTTGGTTTTGATTCTGCACTCTGCATTCTGCATTCTGCATCGGAGTGAGGGCTACGCTGTATAGGTGGGCTTGCACGTGATCGACGGCGATGAGGGGTTTGCTCAGCGACCAGGCGAGGGTTTTGGCGGCGGTGACGCCGATTAGGAGGGAGCCGATGAGGCCGGGGCGGTTGGCGACGGCGATGGCGTCGAGATCGTGGAATTGGCAATGGGCTTGGGAAAGGGATTCGCGGATGACTGGCAAAATATTTTCGATGTGGGCGCGGCTGGCGATTTCGGGGACGACGCCGCGGTATTTGGCGTGGAGCTCGGTTTGCGTAGCGACGATGTTGGAGAGGACTTGGGTGCCGTCGCGCACAATGGATGCGCCGGTTTCGTCGCAGGTGGATTCGATGGCGAGGATTAAAGACATAACGGGAAAACTCGAAATTCGAAATTCGAATGACGAATTAAATTCGAATCACTGATGATCGAAACTGCGCAATATTTAGCGGCGTGTCCGAAGGACCGCGCTGAGGTGCGCTATTCAACGCGGTGCTATGCACCGCCGCTAAATATTGCGCGGGATTGTCTTTCGAGCGTTCGATCATTCGAATTTCATCATTGCGATTGGGTCGTGGGGGCAGTGGTTAATTCGTGAACACTTTGGGCGACGGGGTGTTCGACTCGGGCAGTGGTATTCGACTTTTCGTTTTGCAGGACGATCAGGCCGACCATGGTGGTTATGGCTTGCTGTAACTGGGGATCCGTCGGTTGCGTGGTCGTGGTGGCGACGGTGGTGGTGGGTTTGGAGGGTGTAGTGGTCGGGCGGTGGAACAGCTCGCGCTCGTACATTTCATTGAGGATGGCTTCTTCGCCTTGAGCGTCGACGGGGACGACGATTTGGGGATCGACGCCCCAATCGGTGGCGCCGGGCTTGCGGTGGACGAGGCGGCCGGAAGGGAGATAGTAATAGGCGACGGTGAGTTTCAGCTCGCCGGATTTATCTTCGAGCGGCATCACTTCCTGAACGCTGCCTTTGCCGTAACTGCGCTGGCCGATGACCAGGGCACGTTTGTTGTCCAGCAGTGAACCGGAGACAATTTCGCTCGCGGAAGCCGAGTGTTCATTGATCAAAACGATCAGAGGGAATTGCGGCAATTTATCTTTGTCGTCGGAATATTCGATGTGCTCGGGACGATTGCGGCCCTTGGTGGAGACGATCACTTTATCTGGTGGGATAAAACTGTTGATGATTTTGGCGGCTTCTTCGAGCAGGCCACCGGGGTTGAAGCGGAGATCGAGGATGAGGCCTTCCATGCCTTGGCTACTGAGGGATTGAAGCGTCTGGTGCACTTTGTCGGAGACGTTGGGGGTGAACTGCTTGATCTGCATGTAGGCGACTTTGGGGTGGTCGGAGACCCAATAATTCCAGCTATTGTCGGGGTTGCGCTCGTAGCCAACGACTTCGGGGACATTCACTTCCTGGCGGGTCATGGTCACGGTTTGTTCTTTGCCGGTGACGTGCTTGACGGTGAGGGTGACTTTGGAGCCGATGGGGCCGGAGATTTTTTTGATGACTTCATCGAGGCGGAGGTTGTCGATCGATTCGCCGTTCACCTTTTCGATGATGTCGCCAGCCATGATGCCAGCGTGGAAGGCCGGGGAATCGTCGATCGGGGTGACGACCACGGTGTGGTGGTCTGGGGTTTGGTCTAATTGAATGCCCACGCCTTTGAAGGAGCCTTCAAGGAGGTTGTCGAATTCTTCCTGGTGGACGGGCGGGATGTAGATGGAGAACGGATCAAGCTGGCCGAGCATGCCGTCGATGGCGCCCTGGCGGAGCTTGTCTTCATTGACGGGATCGACGTAATTGGTGGCGACGAGGCGATGGATGTCGACGAGGGTGCGGACGAAGGAATAGTCATCATCGCGCTGGGCCATGGAGCCGGGGAGGTTGAAGGCCAGGACGGCCATCATGACCGCGGAGATGATCCAGAAGAGGCGTTGTTTCATGGGGCGAATTGTAGCAGCGGCCATCGGCTTTGCCATTTTGCGAGAAAAGGGTGCGTTGGCGGCGTATGTGATATGTAATGATCTACCTCGATCATGATAGCCGGAGTGCAACGCATCTTGGTTTTACTAAGGAAACCGGGATGCGTTGCAGGATCGGCTATTAGCCTAGATGAGGTTTTGGACAGCCCTAAACAATGCGAGACGAAATCTAGAAAATTTGTTTTCCACCTGGCCGATTCGGCGATATAATAGGAGAGTCACTTCGGTTTCGCTTCACGTCATTTTGCAGAGGAAAGACATATGAATCAGTCACATCCAGTTCATGGCGGACAGGGTCATTTGGCACACGGTGTTCCGGGGCATTCTGCGCATCCTGCACACACAGGACATACGGCGCATGCGACGCCGGTTCAGACGGCGGATTTGGAGCCGATCGGGCTGGTGGATGAAGAACCGCAAGCTGCGCTTGAGACAGCCAAGAAAATCAAGGCGTTTGGCATTGCCGGCATGGAAAAGAAACATGAATGGAAACGCCAGACCAATGTCACCTCCAAGGGTGCAGTGCGCATGCGGAGCTTTCACGGGCGGCTGAGCGATGAAGGCCTGACGTTCATGGATGACAAGATCAATGAATGGCTGGATGCGCATCCGGAAGTCGAAGTAAAATTTGTGACCAGTACGGTGGGAACATATGAGGGGAAGATTCGCGAGCCGGCGCTGGTGTTGAATGTTTGGTATTGAGCTGCGCGAGTGCACGTGCTTGCTAGAAGAGTTGGGGCGCCCTCGCCCCTATTTCGGGCCGGGGACGGCCCGGCTCAACTACCAGGGAAGCTTTTCGCACTCGTAGTTTCGCGCAGTCGTGGATAAAATCCGTATGATGCCCCCGGCATGAGGCAAGAAACGCCGGGTCGATCATCGTTCCGTCTTCCGCGTTTGCAGGAGGCGGGGCTTATTGTGGTGATTATTCTGATCGGGGCGTTGCTCACGGTGATGGGCGGTAGCGTGCAGCAGGGGGGACATTCGGTGAATAATTTTATGCGCCCGCCGAATCTGCTCGGCGGCGTGGTCACGCCGATGACCGCTTATGCGATCATGGCCATCGGGGCGACGTTTGTGATTATTTCTGGAGGAATTGATATTTCGGTTGGAGCGATATTTGCGCTCTCTGCTTTGGGGACGGCTGCGGTCTTACAGAATTTTGATCCGGATTCGCCATGGACGCGCACGATTCCTACTGCCCTGGCGATTTCGTGTGGCATCGGAACGCTCTGCGGATTGATTAATGGGATCATTATCGTCTCGCTGCGCATGCATCCGTTCATCGTGACATTGGGCACAATGTCCATCTTTCGCGGGATTGGCAATGTGGCGGTCAAAATTAAAACGCTACCCGGGCCAGGCAAAGTGTTGCCGGATTCGTTCACCACAAACTTTGTGATGTATGAGCCGCGGCCGTTTTTGCAGCCGGTGCCGATGATTGTGATGTTGATTTGCGTGATCCTCGGCTGGCTCTATCTCTCGGGGACTGTTTGGGGGAGAGAAAACTACGCCGTTGGAGGGAATGAAGAGGCGGCGAGGCTGGCGGGATTGCGCATCAGTTGGATCAAATTGCGCATCTATGCGCTGGCGGGGCTGACTGCGGGAATCGCGGGGTTTGTTTCGGTGGGATATTTCGGATCAGCATCTACCAATACGGGCGAAGGATATGAATTGACCGTCATCGCCGCCGCCGTTGTGGGCGGAGCGAGCCTGCTGGGCGGACGCGGGAGCGCTTTGGGGGCGATGCTGGGGGCGATGGTGATCAAGCTGATTGAAAATGGCATTCTGGTGCTGCGACTGGACCGCGAATACAGCAGCATTATCATTGGCATCGCGATTATATTGGCAGTGGCGGTGGATCGGTTGAGCGAAACCTTTCGCGCACGCCGCGGAGTTCGCATTTCATAAAACCGCCGATGGCATCGGCGGGATTGGCAGAATTTCCGCGGATGCCATCCGCGGCTTTATTTTGGTTTTGGAGCGCAAATGAAACGAGCGTTTATCTTCATTCTGTTATTTCTCGCCGGAACGGTTTATTCGCAGGACCGGCGCAAGATCACTATTGGGCTGGTCGCTAAGAGCCAGAGCAATGCGGTGTTTCAGGCTGCTTATGCCGGGGCTAAAGATGCGGCGAAGGAATTGGGTGACAAGTACAACGCCGATATCACCATAGATTGGCAAACTCCGACGGACGAAGATGCGCAGAAACAGGCCGAAGCGATTGATGGCCTGGTGCTCAGTGGCGCGCAAGGCATCGCGGTTTCGTGTAGCGAGGCCAATACGCTCACGCCGGCGATTAATCGCGCGGTCAATGCGGGCATTCCCGTGATGTGTTTTGATTCCGATGCGCCGCGCTCCAAGCGTTTCTGTTATTACGGCACGGACAGCTTCACCTGCGGCCAAACTGTTATGAAAGAACTGGCTCATGCCATGGGGGAAAAGGGAATCGTCGCTATTCTGGCGGGCAATCAGTCGGCCCCGAATTTGCAAAAGCGCGTCGATGGCGTGCGTGCGGAATTGAAAAAACATCCTGGCATTCAGGAACTCAATAACGGTAATGGCGTTTTCTATCACCCGGAAACACCCGAAGATGCGGCTCGGGCAATGCAGTCGGCGCAGACGACCAATCCGCAAATTACCGGATGGGCTTTGATCGGCGGTTGGCCGCTGTTTACGAAGGGGGCCATTAAAACGCCGCCGGGGCAGGTCACCATTGTCTCTGTCGATGCGCTGCCGGCACAATTGGGATATCTGGAAGATGGTTATGTCGAGGCACTTTATGCTCAGGATTGTTATGGATGGGGGCACAAATCCGTGGAAATTTTGCTGGAAAAAATCATTAACGGCAAAGATCCGGCGCAGACGAACATGATTGATCCGCTGACGAAGGTGACCAAAGAGAACGTGAAAGAGTTTGCGAAGAACTGGGATAAATGGCTGGGGAAATAATGTGCGGATGACGAATCGAGGATTGGAGCCCGCGCAATATTTAGCGGGTTCAACCTAGAAAAGTGATGCGTTTCACAGGACTCTGCGTGCCGTCGTTATCCTGGGCGATCGCGGAGAGCGTGTAGGTTTGATCGTAATTAACCGATAGCGTCTGGCGAACCGAAGTGGCTCCGGTGAAGGTCTGCTCGCCGTCGTCGGGGACGCCATCATTATTGCCATCGACCCAGACGATCAGGCTTATGACTTTGCCGTCGCTGTCGGTTGCGGATGCGTTGATGGTGACAAAGGGATCGCTCGATGTGCCATGGATTACTTTGGCGGTGAACTTTTTGATCACGGGCGGCTGATCGACGACCGTCACCACGCAGGCAACGGGATTGCTGCTCAGGCCGCCAGAGTTTTTGGCGACCGCGAAAATCGTGTTTGCACCGGCGGAAATTAGTTTGGCTTTACCATTCAACGTCCATCCGCCGCCGGGGCTTTTATCGGTGCCGAGAATTTTATCGCTGGTGGAGAAAACGTCGCTGGTGCCAAGATAAAACACAACACTCAGCTTGCCGCCTCCGGTGCCGAGAGATACCCCGGCGGCGGTGATTTTGTAGGAGCCGGTGCGCTTCACCGAAGCGGGTTGCGCGGCGATGGAAGCGATCGATGGAGCTGCTGGATTTTGGGCGAAGACATTGAATGTCGCCGAAGTACCCACGCCGCTGATTAGAAAACTTGTATTGCCGCCTGTGGCAGAGGCTGAAAGTGAAACTGCCTGTGGCGACGAATAATTGCTCGGATCAAACGTGAGTGTTGTGGTTCCCAGCACAATGCCGCTGCCGTTGCTCTGCGAGATGGTCAATGTTTCCGATGATGCAATCGCCGTTGAGAGATTCACGCTCAGTGATCCATTCCCGCCCGCACTTAGCGTTACTGACCGAGAAGATAAGACAATCGTCTCCGGGTCGTCATCGGTGATCGACATCGTGGCGAAGGCCTGGCCAACGGTGTAGGAAGCATTGGGGGCAATGGTCATCGTCAGGGTTTGGCTGTCTTCGTGCACGGAATCATCGATAGCGGTGATGGGAATATCGCCGGAGGAGCTGGTCTGGCCGGCTGGAATGGTGATTGAAACCGACGATGCCGGCGTTTGATAATCGCTTTGCGAAGGGCTGCCGGTATAGCTAAGCGGCACGGTCACTGTCACGGGAAATTCCACCTTAGAGGGAATCGTGGCGGTCACGCGGAAATCGCCATTGGTGCTGGATTCGGTCGCGTTCATCGGAGCCGAAGCAGAGACGGTAACCACCACCGGTTCGCTATATCCCGCAACGTTGGCGGCATCTTCGCTGATGGTCAACGCATTGTTCGCGCCCGATGTGCCAGTGGGAACGCCCAAGTAATCAATATTGGGATTGGAGTAATAGGGAATCGTCGTGCCGGGCGGATAGGCCATGATGTCGTGATATTGGGCTCCATCGGATGTGGTGAAGCGCCAGCCGTGGGAATAATCGTAGAGGCCATTATCGCTATTCTCGCCGCTGGAATCTCCGACCGCGTGGCCTGCGCCGAAGTTATGGCCGATCTCATGCGAGAAGGTGTATTCATCGTTGGCTTCGGAAGCCACGACTACGTTGTAGCCCAGGTCTGCATCGGCGGCGCTGCCGGCGATGTACGCTTCGCCGATGACATCCGTGCTGGTGCTACCGGTCCAGAGGGAGACCAGGTCGGCATTATATTGGCTGCGCAGGACTGGCACTTGATCGAGATAGCCATCGCCGGCCGTCGAGAGACGCGTGAGATCAGTCACCGGATCGGTTTCGGTGTAACTGACTTCGCCGGCGTAGGCCAATTGCAGTTGCACGTTGATATCGGAATTGAGAAATGCGGTATTGGTCGTGGCGATGGCGGTATTGATCTGCTGCTGGATCGCCGAGACGCTGCCGAAATCATTTTCCGCCTGAGCGGTGTAGAGCACCATGACCGTCACCACGGTGGGATTGCTCAGAGCCGGCTGCACGGTGACATAGCCGACGACAGCCCAATTATTCGAATCATTCGGATCGGGATAAAGGCTTGGCGTATCGACATGCACGCCGATGGCGTATGTGCCGGGTGACAATCCCGCGGGAATGGCCAGTCCAGAGGATGAGGGGTCGAGCGTCGTAGTGGAAGAACCTTCTTCACCAACTGAAAACGGAATGTCGCCGAGCAATTGATTGTTGGTACTAGCCGAGATGATTGCACCCCCTGTCACCAGATAGACCTCGGCCGAGTAATTCTGCGCCCCGTTATCAATACCGTAGACGCCAAAGTAGAGATCTGGCAATGCTCCACCAGATTGACCTACGGTTGACGTCTGTAGTTGAGTGGAATCCGTAAACACCACGCTATCGACTGATTGAGCAATCGCGCAGGAGAATGTTCCAAGACTTTCGCTGACTACAGCGTTACCCGAAGTATCAAAAACACTCGAAGGCTGAACCTGAAGCGTATAGCTGCCGTTCGTGTTGGCGCTCCACGAGCCGCCACCAGGCAGAAAAGAATAAATTGCGTCGATCGAGCCGTCGTTATTAACTGTCATGTTCTGCAGTTGCGCGGTCGCCTGATCAGAGCCATTGAATAGAACTTCGATGTTGCTGCTGCTGATGCTGGCCGGCTCGATTGCTGTGTCATCGTCGTATTCCACCGGAAAGGTTATGGGTTGATTGCTAACTGTGGTGATGTTGGAAAGGTTGCCGAGCAGCTTGGCCGTCGGCGCGATCGATTCGCTAGGTGTGTCGGTATAAACCGTGATGTCGTCCAGCATCGCTCCTTCGCCGCCGGAGCCGCTGTAGTAAAAATATAAAGTCGGCGTTCCTCCGGCGAATGCTGACAGATTGGCAAATCCTTCCACCCAGCCATTGGTTGCGGTGGTGGCGGTAAACACAGCACCGTTGTCATTGAGATTTAAGCTGGCATTGGCGTTGACGCGCAATTCACTGCCAGCACCGAGCGAAGGGATGTTGTACCAGAAGCTTACATACGCATTGGAATAGCCGGTGAGATCAAACGGGCTGTAGAAAACATCATAGGTGTTGGAAGGAACGGTCGGATTTTGCGATGTGCCCTGGTAACCGGCGCCTACGGAGGAAACCATGAAGCCGCCCGAATGCGCGGTGATGCCGCCAAATCCGCTGGCCACAACCTGCCACTGCACAGATTGGTTGGTGCTTTTGGCCACCCAGTTGCTCGAGACCGGGTATTCATCGAAATTCTCGGTGAAGATTGGCGAAGCAGCCAGCAATCGGCGAGCTTCCAGAATCTCACAGCAATGTCTCCGCATTTTCACACTCCACGACCAGAAATCGCCTGAACTAAAAACTGCTCGATCTGCCTGGCGTACTCCGCGGGATCAGTCGGATAGGATAAAACGTGTGCCGCATCCCTGGCCCAAACCCGGCTGCAATCACCCCGAAGCTCAGTCACGGATTGTAAACATTTTTGCGAATCAGGCGAGACTAAAAGATCGCGCGTAGAAGCAATAATCAACACCGGACAACGCGATTTCGGTATAGTTGCCTGCGGGTCTACCTCTTCCAGTTTCGCCCCGGTGCGCCATTTAGAGAGCTTCCATCCCAGGGCCAGAAAAGACTCGCCGGGCAACCCCGTGAGATTGGCATGACACCGGGCTGCATCGCGAAATGTTGCATAGGGGCTATCGAGAATGATTGCGGATATATCATCCCGCTGGCTCGCCACCGCCGCTGCCACAGCTGCTCCCATGGAAATGCCGAAGAGAATAATGGATCGGGTTTGCGCGGGGCGCTGGGCTTTGAGTTGGTCGATGATCTGCCCGATATCGTACCGCTCAAAATATCCAGCGGTGGTATCGGTTCCTTCGCTATGTCCGTGCGCCCTTAGATCAACTGCCAGAACATTGAATCCGAGTTGAATCAGCAGCGGCGCCCAGGCAATGGAACCCGCTTTTCCGTCTGCATATCCATGGATCAAGATTGCGGTGCGCCCGCTGGTCGGATGAGGAATCCACCAAGTCGATAATGTTAGCGGCCGACCAGTTTTTTCATCGCGCACGACAAAGTCGCCATTTTCAAATGGCAGCGATAAATCCGCTGGCGTCATTCGCCCCACGCGCGCCAGCGCCCGCGCGTCGGTCAATCGCGGAGGCCGGGTCAACATTCGCGCCAATATAAAAACGGCCATCCCATACAACGCCAGCGCCACGCCTCCCAGCACAATCATCAATGAAAAAAAGTTGTACAGAGACACGATTTTCATCCTACGGCTTCGTCAATTCAGTGGCGAGGTTGTGAGATAAATCCTTCACCGCCGCGATCGCATAAAACGGCCTACCCTCCCTTGCGTACTTCCGCTCGAAGTTTGTCCCCACCCACTCACCACCGCTCGCGTTTCCCGGCGGCAGATACTCCACGATCTTCAAATGCGAACCCGTAATCGCTGGCTGAATATTTTCCAGAAAATATCCTTCGTGATCCGTCACCACGCGCAATTGTCCGCCGGGGCGAAGAATTTTTTCGACCAGTTCCAGAAATTTCGGCTGAATCAATCGCCGCTTGTGGTGCCGTTTTTTATGCCAGGGATCGGGAAAATAAATATGCAGCACGGAAATACTTTCGGCTGGCACGAATTCCGTCAAAAAAAATGCCGCCTCGCCGCACACGGTTCGCGCATTGGTGCATTCATTTCGTCGCAATCGGTCGGAGGCATATTTCCAGAACCAGTTCGCCCACTCAATTCCTAAATAATTTTTCTCCGGATGCGCCTTGGCCTGATCGGTAATAAAAGTTCCCTTGCCCATCCCGATTTCGAGTTCGAGCAAATTTTTATTTCCGAAAATGTTTTCCCAATCCACCGGCCTCGGCAATTGGTCGAGGTTCAGCGCAATATCGCCGGGATCAAGCTTATGTTTAGTTTGCATAACTCAATGTCCACCAAACTGGACAGATTAACGTACACTTCGGGCTGCTACTGTCGGCATTTTGATTGCTTACACGTCGCGCCGTCGCACTCGCGGACACTTTAACGCATACTGCGACGCGCATCTTCCGCCAATATTTCGCGAGCACAACTGCCGATATTTTAAGCTGAAACAGTTGAGAGCGGAAAATTTTTCCATTTTGTCCCAACTTACTCCTGAACCCTGACGTTTAGGCCTGCGTACGAGGGTGACGCGGGGCGGACGAGTTTAGACTTTTGGCTACGGGAAAAATGATGAAGAAAAAAAATAAGTATGCGGTCCCATCCTTTCTGGAAAACCTCGAGCAACGCACTCTTTTCGCTGCTGTGTCATTAAACGCCGGCGTGATGAACCTGGGGGGGTCACTCAATCAAACCAATAAGCTAGCGATCACAACTGATTCTTCTGGCCGCATCTGGGGGGTTACCGATAACTACAGTTCTTCCTATTCCCCTAGCCAGGTCAGCGCGATCAATCTGACCGAAGGGGGAACAAACGATTCATACAATATCGCTGCGAATATCCCCGTACCGGTGCGCATTTACAGTTCGACAGGCACGCTGCTGCAAACCATTCCCGCTGGCAGTGCCGCGGTTTCGAACACCAACACCGGTGGCAGCAGCCAGACGACGCAAACTACAAATCCCAGTGCCCCGGTAGCCGTTATTACCACGGACAGCGCGACTTCGCTTCTTCCTACTCAATCGGTGTTCGTTGATGGACTAGCCTCGACGCTCAACAGCGGCACGTATCTGACCACCGACTATCAATGGAATTTCGGCGATACGGGTTCGAACGACAACACGCTGGTTGGTTTCAATGCAGGCCATGCATATGAAAACCCAGGTACCTATACGGTTACCCTCACTGTCACGAATTCGCTGGGTCTGAGCTCGACCACGACGCAGCAGGTGATTGTTTCGCCGGATAATCGGCCGACGATTTATGTCGATGCAGTGAAAGGCTCGGATTCGAATAACGGCTCATCTCCCTCGCAGGCCATCCAGAGCCTGGCGAAGTTGAACCAGATCATTCAACCCAACGAGATTATTTTGTTTGCTCGCGGTGAAACTTTCGGAGCCACCAGCGGCACAAATCTACAGCCGGACGATACGGTCGATGCCTATGGCTCGGGAGCGAGCCCGGTATTGCAATGGCAATTGTCGCCGGTTCCTGAGGGAGCCTGCATTTTCCTCGCTCCCGCCGCGACGGCGCAGAACGATGTCATTCAGAATCTCACCTTTGACACGCTCAATCCGAATACGAATGCCACCATGCCCGACGCGATCGTGGTCGGCGGAGCGGACATCACGGTTCGCGATAACACGTTCCTGAACATCGCCGATTGCGTGAACGCCAATGAGAGTCCCGACGGGCTGCTTATGGAAGGAAATCAGCAGCCCTTGCTCCTGGGAATGCAGGGATACATGCTCTGGTTCCAGGGCGAGAATGGCGTGATTGTCAGCAACACCAGCGTCAACTCCACCCGCCAGCACAACATCCGCGCCAGCACGGGATTCAGCAATCTGCTGATTGAGAATAACAATCTGGCCAACCCCGCCAACGCCGGAGGCGATCCTCTCGATGAAGTCGACAAAGATGTAATCAACATGCAGTATGGCAGCTTTATTTATATTGCTGACAACACTGTCACAGGCGGCCCGCTAAGGCTCGGGCCGTTGGATGCTAATGAACTCGACGCAAATCCCACGACTGCCCTGCTCGAGCGCGAAACCTGGACGGTGGTCGAGGATAACACGGTGAACCAGACCGATATCGAGGTTCACCCCGGCACGGTCAATGCCGTTGTCCGCAACAACGTCGTCAACTTTGATAACAGTGCCGGGATCATGATCTATGGCTACGACTCGACCTACAAAAATATCGTGCAGAACGTTTCGTTCCTGAATAATACGGTGATCAACACCGGTGATATGGGCCAGGCGTTCTATGTCACAGGGCAGACTTCGCAGATCACGATTGCCAACAATCTATATATCGCTCCGAATCTGGAGCCTGGATATTGGGGCACCGCATCGCCTCTGTATATCAATTACAGCGATCTGTCGGGCTTTACTTCGATTTCCAACAACATCTGGCCGAACCCCGCCACGATCACCGGATGGGGCAACGGCGGCGTGAACTATCTCGCACCCGGTGCTAATACCTGGGCGGGATTCATCACCGAAACCGCGTGGAACCAGATGGCTCCTGTCAGCAATGACATTTTCTCGACCATACAATTGAATGCAGGGAATCAGGATACGGTTAACGGCGTAACCGCTGGCGCGAACCTGTCGGTGAATGGATAAATATTAGGAATCACACCCCCAGCGGGATAACATTCATCCGCACGGATGCTACACTCCCGCACATGGAAGATCCCCGAGCCGCACCCGCAGGCAGATGAGCTCGCCAGCCGACTGCGCACCAGTCCACTGCTGGCGCAGATGCTCCTGAATCGCGGGTTTACTCAAGTCGAAGATTGCACGGCATTTCTTTCGCCGCGGCTCAGCTCGCTTTGCAATCCTGCAACTCTATTTGATGTGCCGCGCGCTGCCGAGCGTATTGCCCGAGCCATTCGCGATAAAGAACATATCGTCATTTATGGTGATTACGACGTTGATGGCATTACCGCGTCAGCGATTATGTATCACGCTATCCGGGTTCTGGGAGGTAATGCGGAATGTTATGTGCCCCATCGCATCGAAGAAGGGTATGGGCTTAACAGCGATGCTATAAAAAAGCTCTGTGAATCAGGGTCGCAATTAATCATCAGTGTGGATTGCGGCGTGACGGCGATAGAGCCGGCTCGGGTTTGCAAAGAGTGCGGCGTGGATCTGATTGTCACGGATCATCATGAGGCCAAGAGCAGCGACAAGGGAGAACGGGAAGAATTTGATTTGCCGGCGTGTTATGCGATTGTGCATCCGCGCATTGGCGGGACGTACGCGAATCCGCATCTGTGCGGGGCGGGAGTCGCGTTCAAATTGGCTTGGGGGGTAGGGCAAGCGATGCTGGGGCAGAGCAAAGTCTCGGAAGAGTTTCGACAATTTCTGTTGCGCGCCACGGCGCTGGCGGCACTGGGAACGATTGCGGATGTCGTGCCGCTCACTGGCGAAAATCGGGTGCTGACGCACTTTGGGTTGCAGGGGCTGAAGGCGTGCGATCTGATTGGCATTCGCGCGTTGATCGAATCGGCTCAATTAACCGGTCAGAAGCTGGATAGTTATCACGTGGGATTTTTGCTCGCGCCGCAGCTCAACGCCTGCGGGCGCATGGGACATGCGGGGCTGGCGGTGAAGATGCTCACCACGGCCAACGAATCCGAAGCATTGGAAATCGCAAAATATTTGCAGGAACAAAATGTCGCGCGCCAGCAATTGGAGAAAAAGATTCTGAATGAAGCGCTCCAGCAAATTGCGGATTTGAAAATGGATGGCGAGGATTGCCGGGCGGTGGTGGTCGCAGCCGAGGGGTGGCATCCGGGCGTGGTGGGAATCGTCGCGAGCCGACTCGTCGACAAATTCAACAAACCCGCGGTGATGATTGCACTGAATAACGGAGTGGGCCAGGGATCAGCGCGATCGATTCCGCCATTTCACATCACCCGCGCTTTCGCTGCATGCGGGCAATACCTGGAATCTTTCGGCGGCCACGAGATGGCGGCGGGATTAAAACTTAAAAGCGAAAATCTTTCGGCTTTCCGTGAAGCTTTTGTGGGTTATGCCTCGCAAACCCTCACGCCAGAGCAATTGATTCCGGAGTTGAATCTGGAAACACACGCGGAGCTGCGTCATCTGAGTCTTCCGCTGGTGCAGGAGGTCCAGAAGATGGCGCCGTTTGGGCATGGCAATCGCCGCCCGGTGCTGTGCGTGCGTGATTTGCTGATTGCCGGCCCCCCTCGCCGCGTCGGCAAGAGCGGCGATCACGTGCAATTGTATTTACGGCAGGGAAACTCATTCATGAAAGCGATCGCTTTCAATTACGGCGCCATGTTTGACCAACTCACCGCCGGCAAGCGAATCGACCTCGCGGCCGAAGCAACCATCAATGAATTCAACGGCTCGAGCAATGTCGAACTCACGGTGAAAGACATCCAATTTCGCGAATAATTTCTCCCTCTTTTTACCCTTCACATCTGTCCTCCTGCACACTCTGCCACGCACCGCGTCCGTGCCTATAATGGCCTCCGCATGGAATCGTGGAAACCGACGGTAAACCCCTGGCTCATCGCGATTGCGGTGATGTCGGCGACGTTCATGGAGGTGCTGGACACCACCATTGTGAACGTCGCGCTGCCGCACATTGCGGGGAGTTTGTCGGCCTCCATCGAAGAAGCCACGTGGGTGCTGACGAGTTATCTGGTGGCGAATGCGATTGTGCTGCCGGCGACGGGATGGCTCTCACGCACGTTCGGGCGCAAGCGCTTCCTCATTACCTGTATCATCATCTTCACTGCTGCCTCGGCCATCTGCGGGGCAGCCACCAGCTTGCCCATGCTCATTATCGCGCGCGTAATCCAGGGAGCAGGCGGCGGGGCGCTGCAGCCGATTTCGCAGGCGGTGCTGCTGGAAAGTTTCCCTCCGAAAAAACGCGGCGTCGCGATGGCGGCGTTTGGCATGGGGGTCGTCGTTGCGCCCATCATCGGGCCGACGCTCGGCGGATGGCTCACTGATAATTACACCTGGCGCTGGTCTTTCTACCTCAATCTGCCGATCGGCGTTATGGCGATCATGATGATCATGGCATTCATCGAAGACCCCCCCTATGCCCGGGCGCAGAAACGCACGAAGATTGACTACTGGGGGTTTGCGTTACTCGCCGTCTGGGTCGCTTCGTTACAAATTATTCTCGACAAGGGGCAGCAGGAGGATTGGCTGGCGTCGCATTTCATTCGCTGGCTCGGCGTGATTGGCATTTCTGGGCTGGTCGCTTTTCTCTGGCGCGAACTTTCCACGGCGCACCCGATTGTCGATTTGCGCGTCTGGAAAAACCGCAACTTCGCGATGGGCACGGGGATGATGACCATCTTGGGCATCGTGCTGTATGGCTGCACGGCGCTGTTGCCGCTGTTTTTGCAAACCGTGCTGGGATATCCAGCCCTGCAGAGCGGATTAACCGTCAGCCCGCGCGGATTTGGCTCTATTTTTGGCATGTTATTAGTGGGGAAGCTATTGGGATTCATGGATGGACGAAAACTGATTGTTATCGGATTCTGCATCTTGGCGTATTCGACCAATCTTTTCGGTGCGCTGAATCTAGATGTCGCTTCCTCCAATGTGATGTGGCCAAATATTTTTAACGGCTTCGCCACCGCCCTGATTTTCGTGCCCCTCACGACGCTGACCATGGGAACGCTCGCCAACGATCAGATGGGCAACGCCACCGGCATATTTAATCTCATGCGCAATCTCGGCGGTGGGATTGGCATCGCCATGGTTACCACGCTATTGGCCCGCCGGGCGCAGGTGCATCAGGCGATCATGGTGGGACATCTCACGCCTTACAACCCCGCTTACCAAAGCGCGATAACAGCCTTGAGCAAGCCGTTCGGTTCCAGCCCCGATGCTTTCCAGCATGCCAGTGGATTGCTCTACATGAGTCTTCTGCGCCAGGCCGATCTCTGGGCTTATGTCGATAATTTCCGCTTGCTGGCATTGCTCTGCGTCTGCTGCCTTCCATTTGTTATGCTATTCAAGCGCACCAAGGGTCGCGGCGCAGCGATGGCGCATTGAAAAAACTTTGAACGCTGAACGATGAACGCTGAAAAATATGCTCAATCTGTCGACTGGATCGACTCGCAGCGCGACCGCATGGTCGAGCAAGTCTCGGCATGGGCGAATATTAATTCCGGTACGCAAAATCTCGATGGCCTGGCGCTGATGTCGGCGGAAGTGGCGAAGGAATTGAAAGCACTAGGCGCGGAGATTTCACATCTGGATTTGCCGCCGCGGCGAATGATCGATGGGCGGGGAAATGTGGTTGAGATGCCGTTGGGGCAGGCGGTGCTAGGCCGAAAAAGACCGGAAGCGCCGATTCGAATTTTTCTGGGAATTCATACCGATACGGTCTATGCGGTTGATCATCCGTTTCAGCAGGTGCAACGCGTGGATGATAATACGCTACGTGGTCCCGGCGTGATTGATGCTAAAGGTGGACTGGTGGTGATGCTCACGGCGCTGGCGGCATTGGAGCGATCGCCATTCGCTGAAAAAATTGGCTGGGAAGTTCTGATCAATCCGGATGAAGAGATTGGCTCGCCGGGTTCGAGTGCATTGCTGCAGGAATGTGCCAGACGAAATCATCTGGGATTGGTGTACGAGCCGGCACTGGGTGATGGTTCGCTGGTTTCCAGCCGCAAGGGGTCGGGGAATTTTGACATCGTCATTCATGGCAAAGCGGCTCACGCCGGGCGCGATTTTGCGGCGGGACGAAACGCGATTGCGGCAGCGGCACGGTTGGCGGTGCAATTGGATCAGCTCAATGGCTCGCCGGAGATGACGGTGAATGTCGCGCGGATTGATGGTGGCGGGCCAAACAATATCGTGCCGGATTTAGCGGTGCTTCGCGTGAATGTGCGGGTCACTACGTCCGAGATGCAAAGAGCAGCAGAGCAGGCGATTGCGGAATGTGCAAAGAGTGAAAAGAGTGTGAAGGGTTTGAAGGTGGAGATTCATGGGGGGTTTAGTTCGCCGCCGAAAATCTTTGATGAGAAGTCGCAGCGATTGTTTGAACGGATTGCCGAGTGCGGGCGGGATTTGGGATTAAAGCTTGAAAGCAAACCGAGCGGCGGGGCGAGCGATGGGAATAAACTGGCGGCGGCGGGCTTGCCAGTGATCGATTCGCTGGGCCCGCGCGGGGGAAATATGCATAGCAGTGAGGAATTTTTATTGCTGGACTCGTTAACGGAACGGGCAAAATTGTCAGCACTGCTGCTAATGAAATTTGCAAGTGGGGAAATGCAATTGGATTGATCTTTGGTAATATCAAGCGCGCAGCCGTTTGGCGGCGTCGCTAGTGCAATAGGCGGATTTATTGAACCCGTCGCGCTGTGATGCCGCGGAACGAATAAGGAGTGTAGATCGAAATGAAATCTCTTGTGGCAGAAACATTGGCGAATGATCCGCGGATTGATCAGGCAAAAAAATTGTTGCAGAGCGCAGTGGCGGATAGATCGAAAGAGCTGGTCGGCGTGCGCGCACCTGATCCTGATCGGATTGCCAGCTCCAAGCAGATGATCGAGCAGTTCAACGCCATTCGCGCTGGCGCGCTTTACTTTCCATACCTCGGCAGCGGGATTGGGCACGGGGCGTTGGTGGAACTCGCCGATGGCAGTGTGAAATATGACATGATCAGCGGGATCGGCGTGCATTACCTGGGGCATAGCCATCCAGCACTGATTGCCGCTGGTGTCGATGCGGCCATTCGCGACACGATCATGCAGGGTAATCTGCAGCAGAATGTCGAATCGGTAGCGATGTCGCAATCGCTGCTCGATCTGGCCAATCGCGGCGAAAAGCGATTCGGCCATTGCTTTCTGACTACCAGCGGATCGATGGCCAATGAAAATTCGCTCAAGATCATTCTGCAGAAGCAGACGCCGGCCAGCCGGGTGCTCGCGTTCGAGCACGCCTTTGCTGGCCGCACGATGGCGATGTCGATGATCACCGACAAAGCCGCGTATCGCACTGGGTTGCCGAAGGTGCTGGATGTCGATTATCTCCCGTTCTTCGATTATCGCCGGCCCAAAGAAAGCACCGCCGAGACGATCAAAATTCTCAAATCGCACATCGCCCGTTTTCCCAAGCTCTACGCGGCGATGTGCATGGAGTTGATCCAGGGCGAAGGCGGCTACTATCCCGGCGATCGCGATTTCTTCCGAGCCGTCATCGATGTGCTGAAAGAAAACAACATCGCCGTCTGGTGCGATGAGATTCAGACCTTTGGGCGCACGACGCATCCATTTGCATTCCAGCATTTTGATCTGGACCAATACGTGGATGTCGTCAGCGTCGGAAAACTCACGCAGGTGTGCGCTTCGATTTTCACCGATGCGTTCAAGCCCAAGCCGGGATTGATCAGCCAGACATTCACGGGTTCCACCAGCGCCATCTTCGCGGCCAGCGCCATCATGGATGTGATGAAAAAGGAAAAGCTTTTCGGCGAAGGCGGCAAGATCGATCGGCTTTATAAGCAATTCGTCGGGCGACTCGAGAAAATTCATAAGGCCCATCCGGATTGGATTACCGGGCCCTGGGGAATGGGGGCGATGATCGCCTGCTCCATTTTTGACGGCGGCGACGCCGTGACGAAACAGTTCCTCCTGAAACTGTTCGATAATGGAGTAGTGTCGTTTGTGGCGGGGAGCGATCCGGCGCGCGTGCGCTTTTTGATGCCCGTGCCGGTGGTGAGCGAGGCTGATGTGGAGGCTGTTTGCGATATCATCGAAAAAACTCTCGCCGAGGTGGCCCATGGTCGTAGTGCGACCCATCCGGCTTGAGGATCTTCAGCCGCTCTTTGAGCTGGTTAAATTCACCGGATTCGGCCTGACGACTTTGCCGCGCGATGAAGCGCTGCTGCGCCGCCGGATTGAAAAATCGCTTGTGGGGTTCAACGCAGATAAGAGCGCGCAGCCGCGCACCTATCTATTTGCAATGGAAGATGCCGGCCAATTGATCGGCATCTGCGGCGTGGTTTCGCAAGTCGGCGGAGTGGAACCTTTCTACACCTATCGTGTGCAGAAAAATATCATCGAATCCAAACAGCTCGGCGTGCGCAAGGAAATCGAGGCGCTGCATCTGAGCGTTCTCAAAACTGGTCCCAGCGAAATCGGCAGCCTGTTTCTTTCCCCCCAATATCGCCACGATGGCAATGGTCGACTGCTTTCGCTTTGCCGCTTCCTCTTCATGGCCGACCACCTGGATTATTTCAACGACACGGTCATCGCCGAGATGCGCGGCGTAGTCGATGCGCAGGGCAATTCCCCTTTCTGGGAAGCCGTCGGCCGCAATTTCTTCGAAGTCGATTTCCCCAAAGCGGATTATCTCTCGATGGACAACAAACAGTTCATCGCCGATCTGATGCCCAAGCATCCGATTTACATCCCGCTTTTGCCAAAAGAAGCGCGCGATGTTCTTGGCAAGGTGCATCCTGACACGCAGCCCGCGCTGAAAATGCTGCAAAGCGAGGGTTTTGCGGACGCCAACATGCGCGACCTTTTCGAAGGCGGCCCGACCATTCAGTGCGAAGTGAAAAAAGTCCGCGCCATTCGCGAGAGCATGAAAATACCAGTCGGTGAAATTATCTGCGCATCATCTCCCTCCCCTTGTATTCAGGGGGAGGGTAGGGGTGGGGGTACTGCCTCAGCGTTCAGAAATGACCCCCTCCTTACCCCTCCCCCTGAATACAAGGGGAGGGAAAAGGGCAGGTCGGTTCCAATGATCATCACCAACACGCGGTTAACCGATTTCCGAGCCTGCAAAGCGACGGTCGAAGTCCGCGATGGCAAGGCGCGCATAGAATCCAATGTTGCTGAAGCGCTGCAGGTAAAAGTTGGCGAGCCAATTCGCTTTGTCACCGGCACACCGGCGCAGAATGTATAAGGGATATTTGAATGAGCCAGGGAAATTTATTTATCAACGGCAAATGGGAAGCGGGGCAGGCAGGTACTTTTCAAACCGTCAATCCAGCTGATGGAGAGGTGACCTGGCAGGGAAATGCGGCAAGCAACCCGCAAATTGATCGGGCAATTGAATCCGCGCGCAAAGCGCAGCCAGCCTGGGAGAAGCTAACGCTCGATCAGCGCATTGCCGCGATGAATGTATTTCAGGAGAAGCTCAAAGCCGCCAAGCCAAAATTAGTCGAAGCAATTTGCTGCGAGATTGGCAAAGCCAAATGGGAAGCCACCGGCGAAGTCGATGCGATGATCGGCAAGATGCCGGTGTCGATTTCTGCGTATCACGAGCGACGAAAAGAAATCGTTGTTGAATCAGGTGGAAATATCACCGCGACGCGGTTCAAGCCGCATGGCGTGGTGGCGGTGTTTGGCCCGTTTAATTTTCCGGGGCATTTGCCCAATGGGCATATCGTCCCGGCGCTCTTGGCAGGAAACACGGTGGTGTTCAAGCCCAGTGAACTCTCGCCGCTGGTAGCGGAAGAAACCATTCGTGTCTGGGAATCAGCGGGCCTGCCTCCCGGCGTGATCAATCTCGTGCAGGGCGGACGCGAAGTAGGCCAGCATCTTTCCACGCATGCTGGCATCGATGGCTTATTTTTCACCGGCAGCGTGGGCGTAGGGAAAGCGCTGCGCCGCGCCCTGGCGGATTCACCCAACAAAATCCTGGCTTTGGAATTGGGCGGCAATAACCCACTGATCGTGCATGAAACCGCCGACATTAAAGCGGCCGCATATAACGCCATCCAATCCGCTTTCATCACCAGCGGCCAGCGCTGCACCTGTGCCCGGCGATTGATTGTTCCGGAAGGATCCGCGGGCGATCAATTCATCGCCGCTCTGGTAGAGATGACTCAAAAAATTTCCGTCGGCCCGTTCACCAATGATCCCGAACCGTTCATGGGGCCCGTTGTCTCTGACGCTGCTGGCAATAATCTTCTGGCGGCGCAGAAAAAAGTAATCGCTTCCGGCGGCAAATCGCTGATCGAAATGCGCTCACTGAATAATCGCCCGGCCATGCTGACTCCGGGAATTATCGATGTAACCAACATCCCTAATCGACCCGACGAAGAAAACTTTGGACCGCTTCTGCAAATCATCCGTGTGAAGGATTTTGATGCTGCTATCCTGGAAGCCAATCACACTGCCTATGGCCTTTCCGCCGGCCTGCTCAGTGACAATCCGGCGCTTTACGAACAATTCCGCAGCGAAATCCGCGCCGGTGTCGTGAACTGGAACCGCCCCACCACCGGTGCAAGCGGCGCCTTGCCCTTCGGCGGCGTAGGCTTGAGCGGCAATCATCGCCCCAGCGGATATTACGCCGTGGATTATTGTTCTTATCCAATCGCATCCATGGAAACAGCGAGCCTGGCCATGCCCGCGAAATTAACGCCGGGTATTTCGGGAACGTAAATCTTGCTTTGAAAATTCAGCTATTCGCCCAGAGCACAAAGGCGATCCATCAAAGCATTGTAAACGGTATCCGCCTGATAATGCTGCATGGCATGTTTTCGTGTCGCCGCAGACATGTTCGCTCGCAGCGCCGGGTCAGTTACCAATTTCAACAACGCTGATTCGAACGCAGCTTCGTCATCTTTTGCACATAAAAAACCTGTCTGCCCATCAACCACCATTTCCGGAATGGCTGCCATACGCGTGCTGACCACTGGTAAGCCGGCTGTAATGGCTTCGACGATGGCCCAGCACATCATGTCCAGCCGCGTCGGATGACAGAGAATATCCATCTGCTGGATCAGAACCATCAGCTCTTCCCATGGCATGCCTCCGTGCCAGACTACATCCGGCAAGGGAGTTTTCGGCGCGGAACGAGAAACGATATGCAGCTCCGCTTTGCCAACGAGAGATCGCTGATGAATACTCAGCAGCAATGGGCCGCCTTTTAATTTCCAATCGTGAGCGATGAAAATGATTCGAGGTTTAATTCTAAGTGCGAAGCCCTGAGCTTTAGGTTCAGGAAGCGTCACGCAACCGGGCGTGATCTGCACTCGGCTCCGTGGAATAGAATAATCGCTGATCACCGAATTGGCTGCCCATTGGCTCATCGCGACGATCAGGTCAGCATGGCCGAAAATCCTGCGCTCGGCAGCGATAAATGGCGCTCGGGCCAGGGCAGGAATGCCATGCTCGCGCACTTCGAGCGTGCTGGTTGCATCGATATACACCGCGAAGCGCGGATGGTGGCCCGGTCTCCCGGCTCCACCGTGACGCGCCACCGGTAGCCCGATCCCCTGCGTCATGATTTGAATCACATCAAAGCGAGAAAACGCATCAATCCTGCGAAGCCATCGTCCGACGAGCCAGCCCCATATTTTTAAAATACGATAACTGGCGAAGTCCCAGTGCCCAATCGCCTGGATGCGCTTATGGAGAATTTTCGCCCACAATGGCGGGCGAATATCCAGATGCACCGCATCGATATCATCGCGGAGATCAGCATATTTTTTGAATTGCCTCGCCTGCGTGGAAAAGCCCAGGGAAAGCCAGTTGATAAAAAGAATGCGCGTCCGATTTTCTCGCTGCGCCGGCGGCAGGTGGTGGGGCGTGGCTTGTCGAATATCACTGGTGATCAGGCGATTCATTTTTAGCGATGATATTCATCGGTATGATGAATCGATATGGGTGAGTTGGATTTGAGCCAGATTATCAGTGTCGCCGAAGCGATCAGGATCATTGATTCAGTGCCAATTACGCAGCACGTCGAGGATGTCCCGATCAGGCGGGCGCAGGGTTACACACTGGCCGAGAACGTGCTGGCGGATCAGGATTACCCTCCGTTTGATAAAAGCTTGATGGATGGATTCGCAGTCGGCTCGCTCGATGATGCCGAATATCAGATCGTCGGCGAAATTGCCGCTGGCGCCTGGCCAACAGACGAACTGCATGCTGGCCAGGCAGTAGCGATCATGACAGGCGCCCCCCTGCCAAAAGGAGCTGCTTGCGTTGTGCCGGTGGAATATACAGAAGTTGCTGGCGACAAGCTCCGCGTAACCTCCGCGCGCTCAGCAGGACAGAATATTGGCAAGCAAGGCAGCGACATTCGCCAGGGACAAATCGTTCTCTGCAAAGGCCAACAGCTCGAAGCAGCACAACTCGCCGTGGCAGCGACCGTGGGTGAAGTGACGTTGCCCGTTTATCGAACTTGCGCCGTGGGAATTCTCAGCACCGGAGATGAAGTTATTTCGCCGGAATTAATGCCCCGAAAGGGCCAGATTCGTGATTGCAATACGATCATGCTGATGTCCTTAATGAAGCGACTGCAAGTTCAGCATTTTGGCGAAGGCCATTTCCCCGATCAAATCCCAGCGATTACTAAAGCACTTCGAGCGATGCTGAAGTCCATGGATATCGTTTTCATCACCGGCGGCATGAGCATGGGGAAATATGACTTCGCCCCGCGCGTCTTTGCCGACCTGGGAGTGAAACCCCTGATCACCAAGCTGCGCATCAAACCAGGCAAGCCATTTTTCTTTGGTGTAACCGAAGATTCCCGATTCGTATTTGGATTGCCCGGCAATCCCGTTTCGGGTTTTGTCTGCACCGTGCGTCTGGCCAGCCGGCTCATTCGGCGACTGCAGGGAAAATCCCCCGAGCCGAAATGGATCGAAACAAAATTGCTCGATAGCCTCCCCGCCAACGGCAATCGCGAATTTTATCAGCCAGTAAAATTGGAAGAATCAGGAGCCAGGCCACTGTCGTGGAAAGGCTCAGCCGATATTTTTACCCTCGCCCAGGCAAATGCCCTATTGCCCCGCCCCGAGAACGAGCCCCCACTTACCGCCGGCCAGACAGTGCGGGTTATGGCAATTGCCTGATTTTGACGATTTAATATCTGGCAATGACGCGAGGAAAACTCTTATTCATGTTGGCTGGCCTGGTTGTGGTCGCGATTCTGCTCTGGATCGCAAGTATTTTGCAACAGAAACCAGCCAGTGAACCCGTTGGAACAACCGGTATCCCTGCCACCTTACCTGTGGCCGCCAGTGGCGATATCTATATTGCCGGCCATATTCACCATAGCGGAATGTTGACGCTGCGGCCCGGCGAGAAGATTAAGGATGTGATAAACGATGCCGGCGGCGGAGACAGCCCCGCTGCCGACCTGATCGTCCGCATCGTGCGAAAAGATGGCGATACCAGCACCACTCACAGCCATCGGCTCGCGGATGTTTTATCCGGCACGGATGACGAGAAAGTTAAGCAAGGCGATTTGATCGATGTCGTGCTGCAGGTAAAGCCGACAACACTGCAAATTCCGGCGGTAGGAACGCCGCCGATGGGAGAACCGACCACAGCCCCTTGAAACGGTTTGTATTGGATTAAGACAACACAGTGCTTCGCACCGCATTCTTAAACCACTTGTTTCGCCCAATTGCGTCTGCGCTCTTGCAACGTGGCCATGAATGTTAAAAATAATGTGCAACCTCCCGGCGGTGCCGGCGGGGCATATTCGACATGCAGTTTTTCTTTCAGGAGATTCCCGTGAAACGTCTGCTTCCTGTGGTGTTGGCGGTCGCCTCGTTTACCATCGTTGGGTGCAAACCTACGAAACGACCCAACAACAATCCACCACCCGTCGCCACCGACCAAAATCCCTCGGCGCCACCGACTGCCTATCAGCCCCCCCCTGATAACGGCAACAACATGCAGCCCGAACCCAATCCCGGTCCCGCGCCCATGCCCAGCCACAACGGCGGCGAAGCCACCACCGTTCATCACACCACGCATCATCATGCAGTGGCAGCTGCTCGTCATGGCAAGTACGTCGTCAAGCGCGGCGATACGCTCTCCAAGATCGCGCATGCTCATCATGTGAGTCTGAAGCGCCTCGAAGCAGCCAACCCGCATGTCGATCCGAACAAGATCCACGTGGGCCAGACGCTCAATATTCCCTGAGTGAACTAAAAGAGAACGCGAAGATCACGAAGGCGCGAAGAAAGCCGCGAAGCTAATAAAAATCCGTTTCGCGTTTTCCTTCGTGCCTTCGCGATTTCGCGTTCTCTTCATTTTTTTAGTCGAATATTTGATCCATGACCCTCTTCTCAAAAATCATCGCCCGCCAGATCCCGGCGAAGATCGCTTATGAAGATGAGTCCTACATCGTTATTCATGACATCAACCCTGCAGCACCGGTCCATCTCCTGGTAATCCCCAAAAAAGAAATTGCCACACTGAATGATCTGACCGAAGCCGACGCCCAATTGGTCGGCGGCATGTCCCTGATCGCGGCCAAGGTCATGAAGCAGATGGGCCACAGCGATTTCCGCACCGTTTTTAATTGCGGCCCGCAAGCGGGACAAACCGTGTTTCACATACATATGCACGTCCTGGCCGGGCGAGAGATGACCTGGCCGCCAGGATAAATTTGTAGGGTGGGCATTGCCCCCCTTTCCTCTTTGCCAAATCAGCGTGTCAAACACCGAAACTACAACTTCTCCAATTTCGGGCCAGCCATCGCCATCCATCTGGGCCGAACCGCGCGTGCGCTTCTGGTGGATCGCAGCAGTCATTCTATTTCTAGTCTCGGTGGGATTTGCCATCGAAGGATATCTAAGCTGGCGGACCGAGGCGGATTTGATCGAACACGGAACCCTTGTGCAGGCCACGGTCACCGAAGCCGGCGGCGGACTGGCGCGCCGCGTGATTGCCGAGGATGCAGCATGGGATGTGAAATTCCAGTTCAATGGGCAAACGCATCTTGATGAAGGCTACCCACCCTATACGGAGATCCGTCAATACAACGGCGATGTGATTTCGATCCATATCGATCCGAATGATCCGGATCATTGGACCAATCGCCCGACCCCGCCGCCGTTGTCACAAAAGCTGGTGGGATTGCCGTTTGTCCTGGGGATGTTGGTGATCTGTCTGCTGTTCGCGCTGGTGCGGATGGCGCGATTGAAAAAAGTTTGCACGCAGGGAAAAGTCGGCTGGGCAACCATTCTCTCGCTGGGACAAAGTTCCCTGGCGCCGCGCTCGTATACAGCCCGCTGCACCTGGGCCGACGAAAGCTCACCGACCGTTTATTCCGTTTTCGTCCCCCGCCGCATCGCCCCCCAGCCCGGCGACAAAATCCAAATCGCCGCCTCGCCGAAATCATCATTGGCCATCACGATCTCCGATGCGATCGAACGAGGATAGGTGACATAATCCGCTCATCCAACGCGGTGCTACGCACCGCTGCTAAACAATCCAATGCAATAGTTAGCGGCGGTGCGCAGCACCGCGTTATTCCCAGCAACACGTGTTGATAGAATAGCCCTTAGAACTTGAACAGCACCTCCACCAATTTCGTCCGCTACGCCCGCCCCAGCGCCGCCGAGCGATGGAGAACCATGGGTAGCATCTGGCTGATCAGCGTTGCTGTCTTAGTGCTTTGCCTTGCGGGTCTGGCAGCCATCAGCTCCGTCAGTCTCGACGAAGCCCGATCGCAGGCAATTTATTTAGTCATAGGAATATTCATTTTCTGGCTCGTGCAGGGAACGCCTTATCGCCGCCTGGGAATCTGGGCGTGGGGATTTTATTTTTTCTGCCTGCTCCTGCTGATTTACATGATGATCGCGCCGGAGAAACGCGGCTTTCTGTGCGTACCGCGCATTAATGGGTATCGCTCGTGGATCGATTTGAAGATCACCACGCTGCAGCCCGCGGAGCTCACCAAGATCGGGTTCATCATGGTATTGGCCCGCTACCTGCGCTTCCGTTCCAATTATCGCAGTGTCATCGGATTACTCCCGCCCATGGCATTGGCCGTCACACCGATCTTACTCATTATTCAGCAGCAGGACCTGGGGACGTGTCTGACTTTTATTCCCGCTCTGTTTGCCGTCCTGTTCGTCGCCGGCGCGAAATGGCGACACCTGTTATTCCTAATTTGCCTGGGAATTATCCTGGCTCCCGTCGCCTGGCTCGCTGGCCCCGCGCGCTCCGGCGGCCCCGACAAACCCTTCTTCCGCCATCTGCCCACCTTGGTTCGTCCCAACCAGCGTGCGCGCGTGATCGCCATGTTTTCACACGACCCGCGCACGCTTAACGAATCCGGCTTCCAGCAACAAAAAGCTCTTATCGCATTAGGTTCCGGCGGTTTCCGCGGCAAAGGAATGGGCCACGTCCCCATCGGCAAAACCGTCCCCGAAGCGCAAAACGATATGGTCCTCTCCCTGGTCGGCGAGCAATTCGGCTTTCTCGGCGTGGTCGCCGTCATCCTCTGCTACTGCATCCTCTTCGCCTGCGCCCTGGAAATTGCTGGCAACACCAAAGACCCCTTCGGCCGCCTGCTCGTCGTCGGCCTGATCTCCATCCTCGCCGGCGAAACCTTCCTGAATTTAATGGTTACTACCCGCCTGATGCCCGTAACAGGATTGACCCTGCCATTCGTCAGCTACGGCGGCTCATCCCTGCTGACTTGTTTTATTTCGCTGGGATTGATCGTCAGCGTCAGCCGTCATCGCCCACTGATGGTGGGACCCGAAGCGTTTGAGTTTTCCGGCGGTTGATCCGAAAAAATTATATATGCTGGTGGCTGACAACACTTCTCCGAATCAGGCAAAGAGTTCAATTATGGAAAACCGTCCAGGAAAAGCTTCGAGAATCGCTGGAATAGTTCTAACGACGTTGATCTCACTATTTCTACTTTTTGATGGCGTAATGAAGCTGGTACAACCCAAGGCCGTGCTCGACGCGACAGCACGCATCGGATTTCCGACCAATGCGCTCATGCCCATCGGCATTGTGCTGATTGTTTCGACGCTCCTGTATATCTACCCTCTGACTTCGGTCCTGGGAGCCATTCTGCTGACAGGTTATCTCGGCGGCGCAGTGGCCACTCAAGTGCACGCTCAATCGACCCTATTCGAAACTCTTTTCCCAGCGATATTCGGAGTGCTTATCTGGCTATCCCTGTTACTCCGCCAAACGCGGATCCGACAATTGCTTCCGCTGACGCGTGCTTAGGCTATTGGACGGATGGAAAATCAGCATCACTTAACAAGACGGTCATACTCAGCATGGTGACCAATCCAGAACCAAATCAAATTGCCGCTTTCCTCGACTGCCAGCGCTCGATAGTGAAGTCCGACCCGAACCGACCAGAATCTCCCCACTTTTTTCAATTGGAGGGATGGATGGCGTGCGTCTGCTTTAAGCAATTGATATTGCGCATCAGCGAGCTTGCGCGTATCGTCGCTTAAAAGGTGGTAATGTTGCCAGAAACGGCGAGTTGCGTGGTGCTTCACAGTTCTGAACATCGCCCCTGGCGAAATTCCGTTAGAGCTTCTTCTGCCAGTGCATCTAAACGTCCTGTGGCTACATCAACTTCAATTTGGCGATCCCATTCAGCCGCATCACGTTCTGCAAACCACTTGCGAAATACGCGCAGCTCTTCCGGCGACAACTGTTCAATCGCCTGTTCAATCTCGGCCACGTTAGCCATAACGCATATATTACATGGCAATTTGTTAGCAAGCCACGATGTTTACCGCTTTCTTGACATTTTTCTCCCATCCCCTATTTTGCGGGCCTATCATTCACTCCCGCGCTAAATTGAGCGGAAGCGAGTTACCCCAAAATTCTGATGTTTTTTCTCGGCTCGAAAGGAGCTAGTTGTCATGGCAGCGTTAAAAGTCGGCATTAATGGTTTCGGCCGAATCGGACGAATGGCGTTCCAAGCATTGTGCGATCAAGGACTTCTGGGCAAGCAGATCGACGTCGCCGCGGTGGTCGATGTCTCCACCGATGCGGAGTATTTCGCGTATCAGATGAAATACGATTCCGTGCACGGCAAATTCAAGCATGCGATCGAAACCAAGAAGAGCGATGCTGCCAAGGAAGAGGCTGATACGCTGGTCGTCAATGGCCACGAGATCAAATGCGTCATGGCCACCAAAGAGCCTGGCCAGCTCCCCTGGAAACAGCTCGGCGTCGATTACGTGATCGAATCCACCGGCCTGTTCACCGACTCCGAAAAAGCCAAGGGCCACCTCGCTGCCGGTGCGAAGAAAGTCATCCTTTCCGCCCCCGGTAAGGGCGAAGTCAAGACGCTCGTCATGGGCGTGAATGAGAATGAATATGATTCGGCCAAGCACGATATTGTTTCGAATGCTTCGTGCACAACTAACTGCCTTGCTCCACTCGTGCATGTGCTTCTGAAAGAAAACATCGGCATCGAGACCGGGCTGATGACCACGATTCATGCTTACACCGCTACACAGAAGACCGTGGATGGCCCGAGCAAGAAGGATTGGCGCGGCGGCCGCGCTGCTGCGATCAATATCATCCCCAGCTCCACTGGCGCCGCCAAGGCTGTCGGTGAAGTGCTGCCGGCGACTAAGGGTAAGCTCACCGGTATGTCGTTCCGCGTGCCGACGGCGGATGTTTCTGTTGTCGATCTAACTTTCCGGGCGGCTCGCGATACCTCGATTGAAGAAATCGACAGCCTGCTCAAGAAAGCTGCTGGCTCATATTTGAAGGGCATCCTCGGCGTCACCGAAGAAGAGCTGGTCTCCACCGATTTCATCCACGATCAGCGCAGCTCGATCTATGACAGCCTCGCCACCCTGCAGAATAATCTGAAGGGCGAAAAGCGTTTCTTTAAGCTCGTGAGCTGGTATGACAACGAATGGGGCTATTCCAATCGTGTCGTCGATCTGATCCGCTTCATGGGCAAGAAAGACGGAAAGCTCTGATTGTTAAATTAAGTTGATAACCAACGAAAGCCCACGGATAGCCATCCGTGGGCTTTTTTATTGCTCATGCTGCGTGCGTGATCGCCCCGGAACGATTGGATTGCAAACAAATCGCCATAAAAATGTGCTTGAGTCTGTCTAACGGCGTGTTCCGCAAGAATTCATCCGTGAAATCCAGCGGAAAGGTGGCCGGGCACTGGCGGAATTGCTCGATCAGGGCCGGCCGGTCCAGTGAAGCGACCAGGCAAAGCAGATCTTCGATTTCCTGTGACTGAAACATTGCAAACGCCTTTACAACTCAAATGAACAGATCAATCAGCGTGCCCTTATTACGAATATCGATTGCTGGCGGACTGATCTTTAGAATCTTTGGCGCAGACTGCGAATGCGTAGGCGGAAGTGTCGTCCAGACTGGCGGAATCGGCCAGGGAATGGGGGTCGGCGGCGCTGGCTTTACCGATGGGGCTGGTGCATTTTCCACCACACGCGGCTTGGGATGCAGCACGGGGCGTGGCAAGTACCGCGGAGTAGGGTGAAGTACCTGCCGGGGCAGGTAGCGGGGCTCCGGATGGATCACCTGGCGCGGCTCAAAGCGATCAACCGGACTAGCCGGGCCGTTTCCCAACCCAGGCGCAACCGCATCAATCGCTTTGAGAAGGGTTTGCGTGTCCTTCAAAACGGCAGCTGCGATCGCGACTGAGGAAATATCCATCGACACGCCGCACTGCAAAGCAAAACATGCCGTGGTACCTGGACTTGCAAATTGGAATTCTGCAGTAAGTAATTATTTTTGCGGGGGAAGTGGACAATTTTCGGCTTATATCGTACGTGAGTTGAGCAGTCCGTTTATGCCGGATGATGCCCTCAGACAACATCGCCGCCGGCAAACATGTTGATTGTACCTCATGCAGAGTGAAGAACTCGATTTTTATCTGCCCCCGGAACTGATCGCGCAGCAACCCAGCGCGCGCCGCGATGCTTCCCGCCTGCTGCACTATCGCGCCAGCGACAGGAGCATCACGCATCGCATGTTTTCCGACCTGCCCAGCCTGCTTCAAAAAGGCGATTTGCTCGTTTTTAACGATTCCAAGGTGTTACCCGCCAAATTCATTCTGCAAAAAGAGAGCGGCGGCAGAGTTGAAGGGTTGTTTTTGGAAAACACCGCCCCTGGCCATTGGCGGGTCCTGCTACGCAATTTAGGCCACGCCACTCGCTTGCGATTTGTGGGACCGGAAGACATCTCAGCGGAAGTCATCAAAAAAGGCGATGGCGGCGAATACGAAGTTCGCCTCGATCCGCCTCAGTTCCCTGAGCAATTGCTTTCCAAAATCGGCCGCATGCCACTACCCCCCTACATCAAACGGCAAAAGGAATCCGACGAGCGCGACGCCATGGATCGCCAGCGTTATCAGACCATCTACGCCCAATCCGCCGGCTCCGTCGCAGCACCTACCGCCGGGCTGCATTTCACTCCGGAGATTTTACAGCAGCTCCACGAGCGCGGCATCGAAACCCAATTCGTCACCCTCCACGTCGGCATGGGAACTTTCAAACCCGTCGCAACGGATAACCTGCAGCAGCACTCCATGCACTCCGAGAATTACACTATTTCCGCCGCCACCGCCGATGCTCTGAATCGCGCCAAAGCAGAACACCGCCGCATCATCGCCGTCGGCACCACGTCGGCGCGCGTTTTGGAAAGCCAACCTGCTGGCGCCTTTTCTCCCCGCACCGATTCAACCCGCATTTTCATTTATCCCCCCTATCAATGGAAACATCTCTCCGGCCTGATCACCAATTTCCACTTACCTCGCAGCACCCTGATCGCCCTCGTCGCCGCTTTCATCAGCCTCGACGAACAACGCCGCATCTACGCCGAAGCGATCGCCCGGCGTTACCGCTTTTTCAGTTACGGCGATGCGATGTTCCTGGAGAACAATTATTGATCGCTGATCTTCAGGTTGAGAATTGATTCTAACGCCGCAATTGCCACGCGGTTTTCATCGATCAACTGAGGATCGCGTAAATCATCGAGCGACAGTTCATCTCGATAATGCCGCTGTACCCAATCGACCAGCTTCGCATAAAGCTCCTCCGAAAAAATCACGCCGGCATGAATCGCCGCCCATTGTTCTTGGTTCACCACAACCCGTAACCGCAGGCATGCTGGTCCGCCGCCATTCCGCATGCTTTGCCGTACGTCGAGATAATGAACCGCGCGGATAGGAGAATTGGCCGCGAGGATTTTCTGGATGAAGCGTTGCACACCCGCATGGCTTTCGCATTCGAGCGGAGCGATCAACGCCATCGTGCCATCGGGCAGTGAAACAATCTGACTATTGAAAATATAGGTCTGCACCGCGTCTTCCAGGGATATCTCGCCCTCCTCAGCAACGAAAATCCTAGGCTTGCGCTGATACACTCCAGCGAATCTGCTGCGAATTTCTTCCAGCCCTTGCGCGGGATGCGTCCATGCCCTTTCGTGGCAAAGCAGCACATCGCAATTCGCTACCGCGATCACGTCGTTATGAAATACACCTGCATCTATGGCATCTGGATGCTGGCGGACCAAAACTGTTCGCACGGGTCGGAGTTGGTGCAGCCGCGCGATAGCCTGCGTGGATTGAAAGGTCTGTCGCGCCGGAAAAATCTGCGGCGAAGTATCCGAAGTATGCGCCCCAGCTCCATAAACAAAAATCTCTATCCCCTCTTCCCCATGGCTTGGAGCCATGCGCATGTGATTGGCGGCTCCCTCATCGGCAAACAGCGGCGAAGCCGGAAGCGGCTGGTGGTGCGCAAAATATTTTTCGTCGGCAAAAATCTGCCGAAGAAGATCGCCGGTGCATACTGGCTCAATCGAGCGATGAAACTGGGTAAGCAAGTTTGCCGGCGTGATATGCAATCGCCCGTCGGCACAATCAACGCTGGGTGAAATAGTCGCTGCGTTCGCCGCCCACATGGCCGAGGCGCTATACACCGCCGCCAGCAAGCGCGGATGTTCCGCTGCCCCTGCGATCATTTCCTTATCATTTCCGGTAAACCCCAATCGCCGCAGGATGTTCAAATGAGGCCTGGCATGCGGCGGCAAAACCGCCTGCTTCACGCCCAGATCATACAGGAACTTCATTTTCGCTAACCCCTGCAGCGCAGCCTGTTTAGGGTTAGATTTGCTCCGAGCGTGCTTTTGCGAAGCGATATTCCCGAACGACAACCCCGCATAATTATGCGTCGGCCCGACTATTGAATCGAAATTGACTTCAAATGCACAGCTCATCTAAGTTCGCCCGGTTTATATATCGTCAAATCAAGCAGCCACATTATAACCGCATTATTTACAACATCTTATAATCCACTAATGTTGCCAGACTGGTGATTTGACAGTTCGACGCCAGCCACTATGATAATCGCTCAATCGTTGAGAGGTCCGATTTCTAAAAGATCGGAAGGGTAAACGAGCAACGAAGGTCGCTTTTTTCTCCCCTCTCAATTGTTATTTAGAAGAATCTGACTGGCCCGTGGTGTAACGGTAGCACAGCAGTTTTTGGTACTGCTTGTCTTGGTTCGAATCCAAGCGGGCCAGCGTTGAAAAGAAAAGGGTGAAGGATGAAGGCGGAAGGATGAAAAAACGCTTGCGATTTAGCGGGCTTTTTTTCTTCTTTCATCCTTCATCCTTGATCCTTCATCCTTATGAGTTTGTCCGCCATCATTCTCGCCGCCGGTCGTAGCACGCGGATGAAGTCTGCGCTGCCGAAGGTGCTGCACGAAATCTGCGGGCGACCCATGCTCGATTATGTCCTGACCGCCTGCTTCGATGCGGGTTGTGAGAAAGTCATGGTCGTCGTTGGCCATGGCAAAGAAGAAGTGATGTCGGCCTTCGCGCACGAAAAGCGCATTGTCTGGGTCGAACAGGCCGAGCAGCTTGGCACCGGGCACGCCGCCAGGATGTGCCAGAGCCATCTGCTTAATCAATCTGGTGATGTGTTTATTCTCACTGGCGATGGCCCGCTGATCCGTGGTCAGGTGCTTCGCACATTGCTGAATGCTCATCGCGAAGAGCACGCCGCTGGTTCAATGGCAACCGCGATGCTCGATAACCCATTTGGTTATGGCCGGGTGGTGCGCGATGCCGAAGGCAATTTCATCGAAATCGTTGAAGAACTCGATGCATCGCCTGAACAGCGTGAAATCCGCGAAGTATTTCCGAGTTATTACTGCATCAAAGCGCAGGAACTTTGTTTCGCCTTTGATCGCCTGACCAACAACAACAAAAAACGCGAATATTATCTCACGGATGTTTTCGGAATCCTCCGTCAAGCCGGCAAAAAAGTCGTCGCTGTCCAAGCGGTCGCCATCGAAGACACGCTGGCTGTGAATGATCGCCAGCAGCAGGCCGATGTCGATGCGATCATGCAGGACCGCATTCAACGTCAGCTTCGCGAAGCCGGCATCAGCATTGTCGCCGGTGACACGGTCTACATCGAATCTGGCGTATCCATCGGCCGCGATACGATCATCCATCCGTTTTCGCATATTGGCCGAGATGCCAGCATTGGCAGCAATTGCGTGGTCGGCCCCTTTGCCGCGATCTCCCGCCAGGCAAGCATCCCGGATAATTCCACTGTCGTAGGCAATGATGTTCTCCCTCTGCAACCCTGGAGGTCCGCATGAGTGCTAAAGACGCGGATCATCTGAAGGTTTTCACCGGCCGGGCCAATCCCCAGCTCGCTGAGAAAATCTGCAAATATCTGGAAATCCCGCTCGGCCAGGGCAAAACCGAGATGTTCCCCGACGGCGAATTGATCACGCGCGTCGAAGAAGACGTACGTGGCCGCGATTGCTATATCATTCAATCCACCAGCCATCCGATTAACGCCCACCTGATGGAGCTGTTCATCTGGATTGACACGCTCAAGCGCGCCAGCGCCGCGCATGTCACGGCGGTAGTCCCGTATTTCGGCTACGCTCGCCAGGATCAGAAACACACCGGCCGCACGCCGATCACCGCCAAGCTCGTGGCGAATCTACTGGAGCGAGCCGGCGCTGACCGCGTCGTCGCAGTCGATCTGCATGCAGGCCAGGTGCAGGGATATTTCGACATCCCCGTCGATCATTTGAATACCGGCCCTGTGATCGCCACCTGGTTCAAAAGCCTGAAGTTGGCGAACAAAGTTTTCGTCTCGCCCGACGTCGGCAATGTTAAACGCGCTCAGGTTTATGCCGAGCGGCTCAATGGCGAGCTTTGTTTCATCGAAAAGCGCCGCAAGTCCGGCTCGCAGGTCGAATCCAAAAACATCGTCGGCGATGTCGAGGGTAAAAATGTCCTGATCGTCGATGACATGATCACCACCGCCGGCACGGTCGCCAGCGCCTGCAAAATTCTCCGCGACCATGGCGTCA
Organism: Tepidisphaeraceae bacterium; assembly: GCA_036490535.1. Classification (GTDB taxonomy): domain Bacteria; phylum Planctomycetota; class Phycisphaerae; order Tepidisphaerales; family Tepidisphaeraceae; genus DASXDR01. The sequence continues at coordinate 47,815 of DASXDR010000095.1, forward strand.
AAGACATTTACATCGCCGCTACGCACGCCGTCTTCGCGCCTCCGGCGATGGAGCGGCTGGAAAAATGCGACTTCACCAAAATCGCCGTCACCGACACCATCCCCATCGGCGACCGCGCTAACGCTATCAAAGACCGCCTGGTGGTCTTAACCGTCGCTGAACTCATCGGCGAAGCGATTCACCGTATTCACCATAACGAATCCGTCTCGGCCCTCTTTAGAGACGACGACAGAACAAAATAAGAATTTTTTAGCCCCGGCCCATGAGCCGGGTTAGTAGGAAACTGGAGCTACATATGGCAAAGACCGCAAACCTTAACGTCACCAACCGCACCGCCATGGGAAGCCGCGCCAACAAGCGCCTTCGCGATACCGGCCTTGTTCCCGGCGTCGTCTATGGCCACAAGCAGAATGTTCTGCCCATCTCGATGCCCAAGAAAGAACTGGTCAACCACCTCGAACACGGTGCCCACCTTTTCTCATTGGCCGTCGAAGGCAAGAACGAAACCGTTCTCGTGAAAGAAGTGCAGTACGATCACCTGGGCCTCGAGGTCCTGCACGTCGACTTTGCCCGCGTCGATCTGAATGAGCGCGTGAAGGTCAATATCCCGCTCGAGCTCCGCGGCATCCCCAAGGGCGTCAGCGAAGGCGGTGGCGTGCTTACGCAGGTCATCACCGATATGGAAATCGAATGTCTCGTCACCGAAATTCCCGACGGCTTCCGCCACAACATCGGTGAGATGCAGCTCGATCAGGTGCTGCATGTTAAAGACATCCAGCTCCCCGCGGGCGTAAAGGCATTGCAGGATGGCGAGTTGATTGTCGCAACCGTCAAGCTCGTGATCGAACAAGCCGCCGAGCCGACCGCCGAAGCCGGCGCCGCCGAACCAGAAGTCATCACCAAGAAGAAGGAAGAAGCCCCCGCCGAAGGCGAAGCCGCCCAGGCCGCCGGAGGTGCTGCAAAGAAGTAAAAATTATTTGCCACCGATGGGGCACCGATGAACACCGATCAGAAAAAATTGATCGCATTTATCGGTGTTCATCGGTGCTCCATCGGTGGCTAAAAAATATGAAACTCATTGTTGGCCTTGGCAATCCCGGCTCTGAATACACTGGCACTCGCCACAATGTCGGGTTCGAAGTTTTAGATGCCCTGGCCGGAAAGTTGAATATTACCGAGCCGGCGAAACAAAAATTTCACGGCCTCGCAGTCGAAGGACAGTTAGGTAACGAAAAAGTGATGCTCCTCAAGCCCATGACATACATGAACGACTCCGGCCGCAGCGTGCAGGCCGCGGCGGCGTTCTACCAGCTCTCGCCGAATGATCTGCTGATCATCTCGGATGATCTGGCGTTATCATGTGGCCGCTTGCGGCTTCGCAGCGAAGGATCATCGGGTGGCCATAACGGCCTCGCCGACATCGAGCGCTCCCTCGCAACAGCCAAATATCCCCGCATGCGAATTGGCATCGACCCCAAGCCGCAATTTATCCCCCAGCGCGATTACGTGCTGTCGAAATTCACGAGCGACCAGCGCAAATTAATTGACGCCACGCTCCCCAAGGCCGCCGATGCCGCCATCACCTGGGCCGAAAAAGGCATCACGATCGCAATGAACAAATTTAATACCAAGGAGGAATCGGCTTAAAAGTTGTTTTAAATCGTAGCATGGGCGTCTCGCCCATGTAAAATAATCATGGGCGAGACGCCCATGCTACGTGTTACGTAACGTA
>DASXDR010000103.1:0-11590 GCA_036490535.1 Tepidisphaeraceae bacterium
GCTTGTTCGAATGGGTTTCTTGAAAGACATGCCCACGCAAGCGTGCGCATGGCACCCACTGTGAATGAGGGGCGTACATTTGATACGGTTTTCTCTCAGCCTTGGCGGCCGCACCTGCGCGGCGCGTCCGAATCCCCAAACCTTCCAATCAAGACCCAACCTGCTTCCGCTTTCCTTTTTCCTGCATCGGCGGAATCTGGTTCGACATCGGCGCCACTGGTTTCGGCAACTCTTGAACTTCCTTTTCCGCCAACGCCAGTAGCCCCGCCGTATCCGGCAATTTTGGAATCATTCCCTTTGCATCATCAAACCGAAAAGCCGCCGTCAAATCTCCAAACGTCTTCCTCCGCCAGTCACTGATATTGGGCTCGCGCACGCCTGTCACCACTTCGCACAGTTGCAGAACCGAGGTGTGATCAAACGGCTGACTGCACACCCACCCCCCTGCTGTCCAGGGCGAAATAATAATGCATGGCACTCTGAATCCGCCCCCGATCGGTTCGCCCTTAATAAACTCATGCGCCGTTCCTGCGGGCGGCGTGGGCGGAGGAACGTGATCAAAGATCCCGTCGTTCTCATCGTAATTCAAAACAAAAGCTGTCTTCGCCCACACGCTGGGGTTCGCCGCCAGCGCGTCGATTACCTTCGCAACAAACGCCGCCCCAGCTGCCGGCATGTGATCCGGATGCTCCGACGCCAGCCGCGGCGGCATGATCCAGCTCACCGTCGGCAAGCGATCATTCTGCGCATCTGAGAAAAATTCCTCTTCATTATTCAACGTCATCGCCTTCACGCGCAACGGCGATCCCGGCGGAGATTCCTTAAATTTATCGAAATGCCCCAGCATGTTAAACGGATAATGCTTCGACGGCGTATCCGCCAATGCCGGATCGAGAATGTGTGAATCCTTGGCGTTATAAACTTTCCAGCTCACCCCCGCCGCCTCCAACCGCTCCGCATATGTCGTCCAGCGAAAATGATTGTCCTTGTTGTGAACCACCGGGCCGCCGTTTTGACCGTCCGGATCAACCGTGCCCGTCATCCAGTACAAACGATTCGGCCAGGTCGGCCCCATCATCGAGCAGAAATATCCGTCGCAAATCGTAAACGCCTCGGCGAGCGCAAACTGAAACGGAATATCATCGCGCTTGTAATACCCCATGCAGTAAGGCCCCTTCGGACCATCCGCCTTCCGATGCGCAGCCAGCCAATTGTCCATCTTTCCCTGATTCCACGAAGCATGCTGTGTCCCCCATGCATGACTCGTGCTCGGCACCTTTTGGGCATTCGTCTTTTTCGTGTCCAGGTGAAACGGAAGCAGATAGCCATCCGGGCTCACCAAATCCGGCTGATAGAAAACGCTCTTCCCGTGTGAAAGCTTCATCGCATCCGGATCATTAAACCCCCGCACCCCCGCCATCGTTCCGAAATAATGATCAAACGACCGATTCTCCTGCATCAGCAGCACGACATGCTTGATATCGCGAATCGACCCCGGCGAAACCTCCGGCGTCATCGCGTTCGCCAGCACCCGGCGCACATTTGGCGGCATCAACCCCGCCGCAAACGCCGCCGCCGCCAATCGTGCCCCATTCCCCAGCAACCGCCTGCGTGTAATCTTCGTTGGATCAACCATGCAACTCCTTTTAATATCTCTTCAACGTCCTGAGCTTATTTTTATTTCCTCCCGGCTCAAGATCAAAATATAATGCCCCAATTCATACACAAAAAAGCTCACGGCTACACCGTGGGACAACATTGCTCTCAAAATCTTTCGCGTACCCCTTCGCGCTTTCGCGTTCTCTTCGCCTAAGCGAGCGAATTCAAAACCTCACACCCCGCCCGCAACTTCTCCTCCGTTGTCGCATACGAAATCCGGAAATGCGTATCCTGCTCCGAAAACACGTTTCCCGGGATAATCAAAACATTCTTCTCAATCGCCTTCGCTACAAAATCCGTTGCATTCATCCCACGCGGCGCTTTCGGAAAAATGTAGAACGCCCCCTCAGGTCGAACCACTTCAAACTTTTTCGACAATTCTTCAAACACAATATCCCGCTTATGGCGATACGCCGTCACCGCCTCATTCATCGACACATCTATCGCCGTCAGCGCCCCAAATTGAAACGGCGCCGGCGCACACACAAATGTATATTGTTGCAATTTTGTCATCTCCGCCACCACCACTGCCGGCCCCGCCGCCACGCCCAGCCGCCAACCCGTCATCGCGTGACTCTTCGAAAAGCCCCGCAGAATCAGCGTATTCTCATAACTCTTCGCCGCCGTCGCCAACCCCCTCGCCGCGTCATACAAGAACGGCTCATAAATCTCATCCGAAATAATCAGCAGATCGTGCTTCCGCGCAATCTCCACCGCCTGCTGAATCTCCGCTTCGCTCATCACCACGCCGGTGGGATTGCTCGGCGAATTCAGAATCAGCACTTTGGTGCGGGGCGTGATTGCCTTTTCCACCTTCTCTGCTGGAAAATGAAAATCCGGATACGAATCCACCGTCACCGCTTTGCCGCCCGCCAGCGTCAGCAGATGCTTGTACATCACAAAATAAGGATCCAGAAAAATCGCCTCATCTCCCGGATCAATCGTCGCCAGAATCGCCAGGAACAATCCGCCCGAAACCCCCGACGTGATCAGCACCTCCCCAACATCGCGCCCAATCTCCTGGCTCAAATCTTTCCGCAACCGCTCGCGCAGCGGCGCGATCCCCTGCGTCTGCGTATACCGATTGTTCCCCTTCTCAATCGCCTCAATCGCCGCGCGCTTGGCAATCTCCGGCACATCAAAATCCGGCTGCCCGATCGACAGATTAATCGGGTCTTTCATCTTCGCCGCAAGATCGAACACCGTGCGAATGCCCGATGCATCCACGTGGCGCGATCGAGATGAAATGAATTCGCGATTCATTGGATTCGTTAGTTGTTAATAGATAGTTGATAGTTGTAGAAAACCAATACAACTAACCACTAACAACTATTCAACCAGCAAAACTGATCACTTCTTCGCTTTAGCAGCTGGCGCAGCAGCCTTGGCAGCCGGAGCGGCGGCTTTGGCACCTGCGGCCGGAGCAGCGGCGCCGGCGGCGGGGGTGGCACCGTCAGCAGCGGCTTCATCTTTGCTCTTACCGCCCACTTCCTGCTTGCGATGGCCCACCTTCGGTAGCCCGAAGACACTCTTGCTCTCATCCCACTTCTCTTCGTCCTTGAGCACGTCAAGCTTCTCAGCCCGAGTTAACACGTTGCGATGGCGAACCAGCGAACTGGCACTTTTCAAACTACGATCCAATGACATAACAGCCTCTTTCTTTTGGGGGAGAAATTGTAGCATCATCGGCGAATTTTTCTATACTGTCGCCTCCAAAGCCCACGGATAGCCATCCGTGGGCTTTTATTTAAAGGGAAATCATGCCAAAACAAACCAAAAACTGCGTTTTTCTCATTGCTTCGGGCGATTTGCGCCTCAGCGCCAACCAGGTCTGCTGGCCTGCCCAGAAACAAATGGAGAAGGAACTGACCCAGGCAGTCGCCGCTTGTGGATATGAATTGATCCGCGCCCATCCTTATAAACTTAGCGAAAAACATGGATTTATTGGCTCGCAAAAGGAAGGGATGGAAGTCTTTTCGAAAATCGATCCCGATGCGAAATTGATCGTGGCTGAAGCGGTCTGGCAATATTCTCATCATGTGTTGGCAGGGTTACTCACGCATCGCGGGCCAATCTGCACTGTCGCAAACTGGTCCGGGCAATGGCCTGGTCTGGTTGGGATGCTCAATCTGAATGGTTCTCTGACTAAAGCGGGGGTGAAATATTCCACGCTGTGGGCGGAAGATTTTTCTGCTGAGAGTTTTCAATCCAAGCTGAAAAAGTTTTTAGACACAGGAGCAATCAAGCATCGGTTGGATCACGTCATGCCTCTGGAAAAAGCGAAAGTTCCCGCAAAGGCCAAGGCAATTGGTCAGCAACTTGCAAAGGAATTGCAAACGCGCAAAGCGATCATGGGCGTTTTTGATGAGGGGTGCATGGGGATGTTCAATGCCATCATTCCTGATCATTTGCTCAATCCCACGGGTGTTTTTAAAGAACGGCTGTCGCAATCCGCTCTGTATTACGCTGCGACGCAAGTCGATGAAAACGAAGCGCGTCAGGTTTATGAGTGGTACGTGCGCAAGGGCATGCAATTCAAGCTCGGGCGAAATGACGAAACGGATCTCACGGTTGCGCAGATTCTGATGCAGTGCAAAACCTACATCGCTGCATTGCGATTGGCTGACGAGTTTGGCTGCGCAACGATTGGCATCCAATATCAGCAGGGATTGAAAGATTTATTGCCGGCTTCCGATCTGGTGGAAGGAACACTTAACAACTCGGATCGCCCGCCGGTGAAAAGCCGTGATGGCAAACGCCTGCTTTATGCTGGCGAACCCTTGCCGCATTTTAATGAAGTCGATGAATGCGCAGGGTTGGATGGCCTGATGACTTATCGCGTTCACAAAGCTTTGGCTCAACTTGTTGAAAATACTTTGCATGACCTGCGCTGGGGCGATTGGGACGCCAGCGGCACTACCGATGAATACGTGTGGGTGTTTGAAATATCCGGCTCCGCGCCGCCGGAACATTTCATTCATGGATGGAAAGGCGCCAGCGGCGAACGCCAACCCGCTATGTATTTTCGTCTCGGCGGCTCTACCTTAAAAGGAATTTCCAAACCCGGGGAAATTGTCTGGTCGCGGATTTATGTCGAGAACAACCAGCTCAACATGGACATTGGGCGAGCGAAGGTTGTGGAGCTTCCGCTTGCTGAAACGCAGCGCCGCTGGGATTCCACCACGCCACAGTGGCCCATCATGCATGCTGTCACCTATGGCGTCTCCCGCGATCAAATGATGGCCAGGCACAAGGCCAATCACATCCAAGTTGCTTACGGCAAAAATGAAAAAGGCGCCGACGAAGCCATGTTCGCCAAAGCGGCCATGGCCCAGGCGCTAGGCTTGCGCGTGAATCTCTGTGGTACGAGGAAAAACGGAAAAGCTTGGTGAAAGTATCGATGAAATCAATAGCCGGGAGTCGACGAGTCCCGGAATTGCACGAACTTCCGGCGGTCGTTAACCGCCGGCTATTTTAGCAGATTAAAATTCCACGAAATATTGTTTGCTTAGCGCGGCTGCAAAACCACTTGGGTCTGAATCACTTTTCCATCGCGAAGGATTTGCAGATCGGTCGGCCCCGATCGATCGGCAATCGCGGTCGCGAAGGAAAGCGGATCATCGATATCTTCGCCGGCCAATTGCAAAATCAGATCACCGCGATGAATCCCCGCTTTGGCTGCAGCTGAATTCTGTAGAACTTCCGTCACCGCGATCGCTGGCCGGCTTCCCAATTCTGAGAGCGCCTGCCGCTGCGGATCGTCAGGCCGAACTTCCGCGATGCGCACGCCGAGAATCGCCCGCTTCACCGCGCCGCCCTGGATCAATTGCCGCGTAATCGTCTCAAATGATTCCGTCGAGAGCAGATGGCCCATCCGCTCGATTCCTTCGATCTTCCCTTCCATGTTTGAGACCACACCAAATTCCGGATTAGCTCCCGTCCACACGACCAATTGCGCTGCCGATTGATTCGGCGTCACAATCATCACCAGCGATCCTGCATCCGGACGATGCGTATCCAGATCGGCCGGCTTTCCCACTATTTTCACCATCTGCACTACGGTCAAATTGCTCTTCGGGTCTGACCCCACAAATTTTGCCTGGCAAACCCCATCCGGACTGTAAATGGTGATCGGACCGCTTTTGGCCGCCTCTTTATCCAGATAAATGGGAATCAACACGCGACCCTTATCGTCCAGGATCAGGCCCATGGTGTTGACCTTGGCGGTCACGCGCACCATCGGGACCATTCCTTCGGCTTCGCGATTGGCGCCGGGGCCAATTTCCACATGGGGGGCTGAAGTAGTTGGCATCGAACTGGCGGTCATCGGTTCGTTTCCGGGGGCAACTTCGGCCTGCAAAACCCGCGGCTGCCTGGGCTGATTCATCAGCTGCTGCCGGACTTTGCTATCCAGTATCTGCCCCCATTTGACCATGGGATTTTCGCGCTCGGCTAGCTCGATCATCCACTGCGGCACGGGCGTCTCTACCCGGACCACCTGGTGCCGCACCTGCTCGTAAAGCTGGTGAGACTCGTCACTGAGTTGTTGAAGTGCTGGTCTTGTCGTTTGCGCTAACGTCAGCGTCGCACCGGTGAACAATACTGCTAAACCGCAAGCGACGCGGCGTGCTAACTGGCAACTGGTAGCTGGCAACTGACAACTATTCATTAGTATTGATCCGATACGAGCGACACATTTCCACTATGCATCTGTTCCTGGCGCTGCTGCCAGGTGCCTACGTCCTGCACGAACTGTCTCGCCTGTTCGATGTTGTCAAAATGCTGGACAGCGACTACTTCACCCGCGTCATTTTTCAAGCGCACGTCGTAGCCGCGCGCGCTGGGCATCTGGGATGGCACTTGTCCTGTAAATACAATGCGATCAGAATCAGCCGTCTTGGTGGCCACAGGCGCCTGCGCGGTGATTTGATTGCTGGCAGGCTGGCGGGCGAAGAAACCGACGCTTAATCCGAGCACGATGCAGGCGGCCGCTGCCGCCCCGATGCGCAGGCCGCGCAAAAGGAAGGTGTGACTTTCGCGGCGTTGAATCGTTGCGGCGACTTTACCGGCCACTGATTCGACCGCCAGCTCATCGCCTTCCATGGACCGCCAGGCTTGCAGTCGAATGCCCCGATCGGTTTTCAAACGAGCCAGTTCTTTGCCTAATTCTGGCTCGTGAACACTGCGCTCTTCGACTGCTCGGGCATCAGCGGCGCTGAGTTCGCCATCCAGGTATTCTTCCAACAGCATTAAATCGGATTCAGTCATATTTATTGACCCTGTACGTAACCTCGCAGCATTTCTTCCAATTGTCGACGACCGCGGAAGATCCAGGTCTTCACCTGCGGAACGCTGGCTCCCAACGTATCGGCTATCTCCTGATAGGACATATTCTCGTATTCGCAGAGCACCAAGGCAGCGCGAAAATGCTCGGGCAATTTCGCAATCGCTTTGCGCACCTGCTGGACGGTTTCATTTTCGACCAGCCCCGCTACCGGAGTTTGATCACGGAGTGCAGGCTGCTCATCCTGCACGATGCTCATTCTGGGTTGCCTAAGAATTCTGAGTGCTTCATTCACGACTGTTCTCCGCATCAATCCGCCCGGCTCGCGCCAATCGTAGCGGTGCCGATGCTCATATAAATTGGCAATCGCCTGCTGCACGACGTCTTCGGGCGAAGCGCGATTGCCCACAATGCCGCGGGCGACCGCGATCAGCCGACGAGAATGATCCCGCACCGCCTGCTCAAAGAGCTCGCGGGTCACATCCTCATCACTCACCTGCGGTCCATCCATGACTTAACACGCGCTTAAGCGACCATAAGTTGCAAACAAGATCAGCAATTCCTGCCGATTTGTAAGATCCGCAACACGTCCGATATTCTGCGATATATCCCGGGATTGCACAACAGGTTATAAATCTGGATTTGGTGCGTTAAAATGGCATGATATACTTTGGCACGCCATGATTGATCTGATTAAACAGCATCGGGAGGAGATTATCGCGTTGTGCAAGCGGTATCGATTGAAAAGCCTCGAGCTTTTTGGCTCGGCGGCGTCGGGGGAATTTGATCCGGCGACGAGCGATGTGGATTTTTTTTACTCATTCGATCCTAATGATCTGGAGGGATTAGAAGATCGATATTTCGAATTTCATGAGAGCTTGGAGAAACTTTTTGGCCGCAAGGTTGATCTCGTGAGTTCCAGGTATGCGAAAAATCCATATTTCTTAAAAGTTGCCAATCAGCATCGATTGTCCCTTTATGCAGCATGACTCCACGAAATATTTGCGGGACATGCTTGAGTTTGGGCAGAAGATTCTGCGATATGCAAAAGATCGCACGTTCGATGATTTTTTAAATGACGAAATGCGACGCGACGCGATATTGTGGAATTACTGTTTGATTGGTGAGGCACTATCGCAAATGAAACGGATCTATCCAGCCACAGCAGAGCGAATCACTGATCACTGGAAAATAATCGGCTTACGCAATCAGCTCATTCATGGGTACGAAGTGATTGAAGACGAGATTACTTGGAGAATAATCCAAAACAAACTGCCGATCCTCATCAAAGAAATCGTGGCACTCTTAGCAGAATAATCAACTAGCGCGCCGCCACCGTCGCATCTTCAAACAAATTTGCCCAGCGTTTTGCCTTGCGGCCCTTCCAGCCGTTTTTGTGGTAGGCATAGCCGGCGATCAGTGGCAGCGCGAGAGTGGCTTCGGAATAGACCATTTGTTCGTAGACCGTGTCGACTTTTCCCCAGCTGCTGGCTTCCTTCAAAGTCGAACTGCTCAAGGCTCCATCGCGCACATCGGCGACGGTGATTTGGATGGCGTATTTGTGCATCGGGGCGTCGTTGCCGAGGACTTCGGCGGCAACAACGATGTCCTGGGCGAAATTTTTGGGCACGCCGCCGCCGATCATGAACAGGCCGGTGCTGGGGTTTTTAATTTTGATTTGGGTGAGCTCATAAAAATCTTTGCCGGAATCGAAGCTGACCATCGGTTCGCCGGCGGAGCGGGCGGCCTGGTGGGCGACGATGCCGAAACCTGCAGAGCAATCGGAGAATGCTGGGACGAAGATAGGGACATCTTTTTTGAACGCTTCGTAGATGATCGAATCGGGGCATTTGGGGCCGCCCTTTTCATCCAGGAATCGGCCCATCTCTCTGAGGATTTCGCGCGAGGAATAGGGGCGAGGCTCGAGTGAGTCGAAAATTTCCTGCGTGGTTTCATCACAAATGCGAAGCTGATCTTCGTCGATGAAAGTGTCGTAAATGCGATCGATGGCCAGCTCGCGCAGCTCGCCATCGCGGGTGCCGGATTTGAATTCATCGGTGGCCATGTAATGTTTGAAACCGAGGGCCTCGAAGAAGTCCTGGTCGACCATATTCGCGCCCGTGGAGACAATGGCGTCGACCATGTTATTGCGAATCATGTCGACGAAAATTTTCTTCAGGCCGGCGGAGATCAGCGAACCCGCGAGGCAGAGAATCACGCCACATTCTTTGTCGCGGAGCATGCGGTCGTAAATCTCGGCGGCGCGATGGAGGTCGCGGGCGGAATAGGCCATGCGTGACATGGCATCGACGATGCTGACCACGCCGGGATTTTTGGTGACGTCAAAATGGTCGACGGTCTGGGAAAGATATTTTTTCTTTGCCGACGTGGCGCCGGTTTTGGATTTCATGGGTTTGGTGTTGGCCATTTTAGTTTTCTCCGAAAAAATCTGCGAAGCCGCAAGCGGCTCAAGCGCGAGCGGAGAGATTGTGGCGATCAAAATTAAACTTTCAAGTTTTGTCATTTGCCGCGACAATTTTTGTCCGCTCGGTGAGGACTCTCTATGATCATAGCATGGACGCGCGAGTGCGGAACCGAAAAAAATTGTGGATGCAAAGTGAACGAGCGATGGGATTGACCTCGGCGCGGCGCGAGATGGCGGTTGTTGTCGGAAAGACGAGAGAATTGCCTTTAGAGGAACGTGCTGAAGAGAAATTTCCGGGTGGGAACACCCCGACTTCACCGTCAGTGGGGCCAATTCCGGCAAAAGATTTATTTCTGGCGAAAAGTCTGACGGGCGAAGCGCTCCCGGGGGCACAGAAATTAAAAGTGCTGAACAATTTGGACGAAGCGATCGTCCGGGTCTGTCAGAAATGTCGGCTGTGCAGCACGCGAACGAATACAGTATTTGGGGAAGGCGATGTCAATGCGAAGATCTTTTTTATTGGCGAAGGGCCGGGAGAAAATGAAGATTTGCAGGGCAGGCCATTCGTGGGGCGTGCGGGTGAGCTTCTTAACAAAATGATCACGGCGATGGGATTGAAGCGTGAAGAAGTTTACATCGCCAATGTGGTGAAATGCCGGCCACCCGGCAATCGCGCTCCTGCTCCGGATGAGGTGGAAGCCTGCACGCCATTTCTGGAAAAGCAGTTAGAGACGATTCGGCCGAAGGTGATTGTCACGCTGGGACTTCCTGCAATGCAATATATGCTGCAAACCAAAGTATCGATGGGAAAGATTCGCGGGCAATGGCATGAATGGCGGGGAATCAAACTCATGCCGACGTATCATCCCGCCTACGTATTGCGTAGTTACACGCCGGAAGTACGAAAGACAGTGTGGGGTGATTTGCAGAAGGTCATGGAAGAAATTGGGCTGAAAACAAATGCGGAGAAGAGTGAGAATGTGTGAAGGGTGAGATGAGAAAAATTCCAAATTTTTTTTCGCTCGAAACGCTTCGTGTTTTTCGCACGTTCGTGATGAAAAAGTTTTTCGTTCGGTTGTTGTTTGCTTGAATGAAAAAATTCAGGCAGTACACAAGTAAGTGAATCATGGATGATTTAGATTTGTCGCAAAGCGGGTTAATTTTTTGTTTGCGCTGAGCGAACCCGTAGGATATGGACAACGTAATCGAACATTTTCGCCGCGGTAGACTTTTTAGCGCGGATTAAATTTTAAAGAATCGCAAACTCTCGGACTCCACATGTTAACCACTCGATCACCCGGGCCGGCCCGCGAGGCTTCCCGCCGCGCCGCCGATTCCGCTATTGATCCCTCCACCTGGCAGAAAATCCTTCACGGGGTGCGGATGGAAAATCCGCAGCTCAATCGCACCTGGTTTGATATCCTGGTTCCCCGACAGATTTCGCCGGGGGTGATTCAGGTGCGCGTGGAGACGGTCGCGCAGCTGAATTTTTGTCAAGGGCAATGCCAGCAGGCGTTCACAAAATCGGCGCAGGCAATTACGGGACGATTGGTCGCGGTGAGTTTTTATTGCGACAATCTGCCCAAGGGTGGCGTATTCACGGATCTGGATCAGCCGCTGCCGTTGAATCCGGATTATGTGTTTGAAAATTTCGTGACCGGGCCCTGCAATCGTTTGCCACACGCTGCGTCAGTTGCGGTCGCGGGGAAGCCGGGGCAGGAATATAACCCGCTGTTTATTCACGGCGGAGTGGGTCTTGGTAAAACGCACTTGCTGCAGGCGATTTGTCAGAAATATTTGGAAAAAAATAGCGACGCTCGAATTCTTTATCTCTCCTGCGACAGCTTTACCAATCAATTTGTCACCGCGGTTGAGAATGGCGATATGAACACCTTCCGCTATCGCTATCGCAATTTGGACATGCTGGTAATTGACGACATTCATTTCCTGCGCGGCAAGGATCGCACGCAGGAGGAATTTTTTCATACGTTCAATACGCTTTATCAGAGCCACAAGCAGATTATTTTGAGTGCGGATTGTCCGCCGAGCGAGATACCGGAATTGGAAGAGCGATTGGTGAGCCGATTCAATTGGGGTCTGGTAGCGCGGATTGAAAAGCCGGCGTATGAGACGCGCGTGGCGATTTTGCAGAAGAAGGCACGGATTCGAGGGCTAGCGCTGCCGGATGACGTGGTGAGCTACATAGCGACCAAGATTGAGAC
>DASXDR010000160.1:0-39314 GCA_036490535.1 Tepidisphaeraceae bacterium
ATTTTCATATCACACCTTTTTTTGCTGCCTTTTACTTAAGTCTTGACGGCAGCGTGAATTGAACATCAGAGACAAGTGATATCTCGAATTTTTTGACGCGGGTCGGGAAAATTTGGTTGACTTTATCGGCACTTCATATATATTTCCAGAGCCTAAAGGATGCGGGCGCATTTTTTTTACCGCGATCTTCATATATATGAATCTGAGGGTTGATCAGCCGGGCACATATCTTTTGGCGGGATGTTCCGCCTTTTGCCGCGGCTGGAGCTTGGACGTTTTAGATATTTGCCCAATCCGGGTGAATTTCAGGAGGAACGTTATGCGGAGAGTAAAAGTGGGTTTGGCGTGCCTGCTATTGGCGACTGCGCAGGCGATGGCGGTCAATTCTGATTCGTTCGATAATTCCAGTTCATTTGTCACCAGCAGCGGGTTTCCATCCTATGGCTCCTATGGCTGGGACAACACGGGTTCGCCGCAGGTGCCTAATGTGCGCTTTGACTATGGCAGCGCGACGGCCGCGTCCTCGGCCACGGAAACCTGGTCCAGCAATGATGCCGCCGCGAGCCCGACATCGGGATCATTGCAGCTTTCGTGGAACTGGAACTATGCCGCCGATGGCGCTAACAGTGCGGCGTTCACCATTGATCTTTACAACAATCCAGTGACGGCTTCGGTGTTGTCCTTTGACATGATGATCGATTCCAACTCCACGCCGGATGCGTATGGCGGATATGGATATTTCCAGGTCTTTACGCGCGACGGATCATACTCGGAAAACGATACCGGCTCGGCGGACGGCGAATTTGGCAATCCAGGTTATGGATCACCAGCCAGCCCCGGCGCCGGCGTATGGACGCATGTGATCATTCCCCTCAGCGGCGCGGACAGCTCGGTGCGGGCGATTACGCTTCAGGATTACGACAGCAGCGATCGCGACATCACCGGGCCGGAAACGATTTATATTGATAATCTAACCCTGACCGTTCCTGAGCCGGCATCGCTGAGCATGCTAAGCCTAAGCGCTCTGGCGCTGCTGCGTCGCCGGCGCTCGATTTGACGGTAGGGAATTCGGTTGTATTTTTATCATTGCAAGTCATGATTCGAATCCGAGCCAGAGCCAGCCAGAAGCGCATCGCCGAAGAGGCGGGGGTTTCGCAGTCTACGGTTTCGCTGGTGCTGGCCGGGCGCGATATCTCATCGAAAGAAACACAGAAAAAGGTGCTCGCTACTGCGGAGCGGCTGAAATATCGGCCCAATCTGCTCGTGCAGGGGATTCAGACCGGCAAGACAAAAATGATCGGCGTGATGGCGCCGCCTTTTGACTTTTACTGGTCGGAAATTCTCTACGGCATACATGACGTGTTGGCGGCGGCGGATCATGTGCCGATTACGTTGTGGACGGCGCACACCGGCGGGGGGCCGCGCGGGCGCGGTATTCCCGGAACCAGTGAGCTAGAGCAGATTCATCGATTGCTGGATCGCCGGGTTGATGGCGTCATTCTCTGGCCGCCGTTTGCGCAGCTCTTCAGCAATCACATTCAGGAATTTATTTCCCGCGATATGCCGGTGGTGACGATAGACCATCGTTTGCCGCCGGAGTTCAAAGCAGATTGCGTTGGATCGGATGAAGCCGCGGGCGGAAGGATGGTTGCGGAGTATCTCTATTCGCTGGGGCATCGCCGCATCGGGCACCTTGCCGGGCCGGCGGTGTCTACCTGGGCGGTGGCGCGGCGGAATGCGTTTGAAAAATCGCTGTCAAAAATGGACGATGCCCAGTGCATCACGCTGGAAGCGCCCAGCGGAGATGTGGCGCTGGGCATTCATCAGGCGCGTCGCCTGCTGTCGTTGTCGGATCGGCCGACGGCGATTTTCGCGGCGAGCGATTTGTATGCGAAGGTGGTTTACAAAGCCGCCGCGGAATTGAAGCTGCGGATTCCGGAAGATATCTCTGTGGTTGGTTTTGCGGACGATGATTTTTCCAGGGAGATGACTCCGCCGCTGACGACGGTGCATCAGCCTGCCTACGAGATCGGCCAGCGCGCCGCCGAGGTGGTGCTGGGACGGTCGATGGGGCTGATCCGCGACCGCCAACCGGTGGTTGAGGAGCTGGAGGTTATGATGGTCACTCGCAATTCCTGTTTGGAGAGGTAGGCATAAAATTTTTTTCGCGACACATCTTCATATATATGAAACTGGATTGCTCATGGTGAGCACCCATAGATAAGAGCGGATGGATTTTCAAGTCCGGAAAGAGGAGAACGAGTATGAAATTAACGACGAAAACTCGCATAGCGGCAGCGATTCTGCCGGCGGCGGCGTTGGTTCTGGGATGCAGCCAGCGCGTTCTGGCAATTGCCTCCGAGCTTCCAAACAACGGCTTGCTCCAATCCTGGGAGCCGCCGCTCGATCCCAACGATCCTGCTGATGGGTGGTATATTCCGTCCTGGGGTGAGTACAGCTCCAACCCCAACGCCAACAGCGAAATAACCGGCGCGGGCGGGCCGGCGACTGACGGTGTTTCATCATTGGAGGTGGATGATCCCAACACCAACGGGGGATTTGCCTGGGAAGTGGGCTTCCAGAGCTTCGCCGGGAGCGAACAAAATAACGGCGCGTATATACTTGGCCAGTTCGATACGGCAGTGGGCTCCACGGCGGTGGCCGCGCCGGTCGCCGGTGCTAATGCGGGCAATTACAACCTGAGCTTCGATGTTATCTACAAAGCCGCCGATATCCCCGCTAGCCCGGCGAGCTATCAATATCCATATATCAACGGATCGCTTCTTTTTCAGTGGAGCAATGCCGAGGTATCCGCCGCCGGTGGCAGCGGCTATGGGCAGACGCAAATTGACAACATTGCCGTGGCCGATCCAACCACCGATTCGGTGCAGCACGTCAGCATTCCTTTGACCGCTTTCTCAGACACGATCAATGGCACAACCTACAACCTCGGCGATGATCCCAACATCTATTGGATACAAATGTATCTGGCTATCAACGGCAGCTACAATGCCGGCAGCCCGCTAACGATCTTCTACGATAATCTACGCATTACGCCCAAGATTCTGGGCGATACCAATGGCGATGGCGTCGTCGATGCAACTGATCAGGCCACACTCCAGGCGAACATGGGCAAGACCGCCGCATGGGGCTATGCCGACGGGGATTTCAATGGCGACGGAGTGGTTAACGCGGACGATGTGTCGCTATTTCAGCTGGGCGCTGCGGAATACGATGCGTCGCAAACCGCGACTGTTCCCGAGCCGGCGACACTTATGGCAATAAGCATGTTGGGTCTGAGCGTGTGCCGTCGGCGTCGTTGAGGCCCATTTCTCTTGTGGAAAAAGGAAAGCGGAATATTCATGAAATCGAGGAAAACCAGATCGCTGGTCGGATCGCTCAGCAAGGGCGGGTTCACATTGGTGGAATTGTTGGTGGTGGTGGGAATCATCGCGCTTCTGATTTCCATTCTCCTGCCGACGCTGAGCAGAGCCCGCAAGCAGGCGAATATCGCCGTCTGCATGAGCAACGAGCGGCAAATCGGCCTGGCATTAGTGATGTATACTCAGGATAACCAGGGATGGTTGCCGCTGATCAAAGGCGATCCGAATTGGAACGGCCCGTATTGGTATATCCCCCTGTGCAGATATATGGGCAGAGACCTCAGCTTGTATAACAGCAACGCCACCGATCCAACCAGCGGTCTGCCTATGTTTGAAACCTTACCGGTCGATCTGATTTCCAAGGTTTTTCGCGCTTGCCCTGATGCTAAGCAATTACCCACCGCCACCAACTGGCAGCCCGGCTATGGGATGAACTACGATCTCTTCCTGGGGACGAACGTTATACCCAAGGGATCGGCTATGCCCCCCAATGTGGATACGAACGTAAACGACCTCGAAGTTTTCCTGCTCCCCGCCAGCGGAATCAATTATGTCGTGGGCACAGTGAAACTCGCCAGCGTGCCAAGGCCGGTTGAGCGGATCATCGTGGGCGATGCGCCCCAGTATTGGATGGGGATGCTCTATAACGGATTTCCCACGACCCTGCGCTACGATTTCTACAAGGATACTACGGATACCAATTTTGCTCTCTTCGGTAATTTCAGCGGCGGCGAGCCCTTTCGACATGGCGGGACTCCACAATGGTGCACAACCAGCGACGTACATCGTGCTCTGTGTAAAGCTAATTATCTTTTCTGCGACGGACACGTAGAGACATTGGACTATATTACGGCCCGCGCCAAAATGCAGAATCTACCACATTGGCCTTAATTTCGAGTTGTATTCCATGACACGCACCATCGATAAAATTAAAATAAAGCCTCGTTCCGCATTGAGCTTGTCTACCTCCAGCTTAATCGTGGGCGAGGCTTTATCTCATATTCCCTGGCAAAAGCGCCTACCGGGCAGCTCGGCCACGGTATGGCGGTATAACGAGAATCCGATTATCCCGCGCAGCCCGTTTGCCAAGGCCAACAGCGTTTTCAATAGCGCTGTCGTGCCGTTTAACGGCAAATTCGCCGGGGTATTTCGCTGCGACGACACGCGCCGGGCCATGCAGCTCCATGCGGGATTCAGCGAGGATGGCATTCATTGGAAATTGAATCCCCATCGCATTGAGTTCATCGGCGAGGATAAGAATTCGCTGCGCTGGGAATATGGTTACGATCCGCGTGTCTGCTGGATCGATGACCGGTATTATGTGACGTGGTGCAATGGATACCACGGACCGACCATCGGCGTGGCGTGGACGAGCGATTTCCAGATTTTTCATAAAATGGAGAACGCTTTTCTCCCTTACAACCGCAACGGCGTGCTCTTTCCGCGCAAGATCAATGGAAAATATTTCATGCTCAGCCGCCCCAGCGATAATGGGCATACCCCTTTCGGCGATATTTTTCTCTCCTCCAGTCCCGATCTGGAACATTGGGGCTATCATCGGCATGTCATGGCGCGGAGCGATGGTTGGCAGAGCACAAAAATCGGCGCGGGTCCGACGCCCATCGAAACACGCGAGGGTTGGCTGCTTTTCTATCACGGCGTTCTCACAAGCTGTAACGGTTTCGTATACAGCTTTGGTGCCGCCCTGTTGGATTTGGAAAGGCCTTGGAAAGTGATCCATCGCAGCGAGCATTATCTGCTGTCGCCACAGGAGCAATACGAATGCGTCGGCGACGTGCCGAATGTGGTCTTTCCCTGCGCGACGCTCGCTGACGCTCCCTCGGGCCGAATCGCGATCTATTATGGTTGCGCCGATACCGTGACGGGTTTGGCGTTTTGCCAGGTGGATGAGGTGATGGATTTCCTGAAGAATAATTCGCGCGTTTAAATTGTTTTGATTAAAGATAAACCAACCACAGAGCCACAGAGGCACGGAGGCGTTGCCGGCGCAAGTTGGCCTCTGTGCCTCTGTGCCTCTGTGGTTGCATTCATTCTTTTATTAACTGACCCATGCAGCGCCGCGATGCATGTTAAGCCGCAGTTTGTAAGCGCCAAAGCATACGGCTGTCTGCAATGGCAGATCGATCTCGATCGCACATATGACAATCCATTTGATCCGGACCAGATCGCCGTGGACGCTGCTTTCACCGGCCCCGATGGGCGGAAAATGACCATGCCGGCGTTCTGGGACGAATCGCCGGGAACGCCTGGGCATTTCATGGTCCGCTTCGCGCCGTCTGGCGTCGGTGCATGGAGCCTGAGCGTGCGTGCGCGAGATAGCCACGGTGAGCAAACCGCGGATCCGATGTCATTCCAAGTCGGGCCGTCGCAGAACAACGGCTTTATGTCGGTCGCTCCCAATCATCGCTATTTCCAATTCTCAAATGGCCAATCCTATTTTGCCCTCGGTCTGAATCTCGCCTGGACGAATTCACATAAGGCCTCCGCGTACGACCGATGGTTCACATCACTTTCCGCCGGCGGAGGAAACCTGGCGCGCGTCTGGATGGCTCGGCCGTCAGAGCCGATGGAAACTCGCGCCGCCGGGCTGGGCCGGTACGATCAGGCGAACTGCGCATTTTACGATCATGTCCTTCAATCAGCGCTGGATCATGGCATCTATTGCATCCTCACCATTAACAACTACCGTGCCCTGATTGCGCGGGACCGCTGGGGCCCGGCCGACTGGACCGATTCGCCCTACAACGCTGCCAACGGCGGCCCGGCAACGCGGCCGGCGGACTTCTTTACCAACACCCAGTGCGAGCGGCTTTATCGCCAACGCCTGCGTTATCTCGTGGCCCGTTATTCCGCGTTCACCTCGGCGTTCTGCTGGGAGTTCTGGAATGAGCAGACGTTTACCAACGTTCCCATTTCTCCCGCGTGGACCAAAGCAATGGCGGACTATCTGCAATCGATCGACCCGTACCATCATCTCATCAGCACCTCGTTTGGCTCCAATGATCAGGCAGAGGTGTGGCGGATGCCGGAGATCAATCTCGTGCAGGAGCATGAATATCCCGGCTCCGGCATTGCCGATGGTGGGCCGATCTTTGCATCGGAGGTTTATCTGGATCGGCAGTTCGACAAGCCGTGCCTGATCGCCGAGGCGGGAATCGATTTCCGCGGTCCCGACGGCCAATACGACACCAGCGCGCAGGCGACGAATTTTCATAATGGGTTGTGGAGTACCATGATGGTGGGTTCGGCCGGAGGAGCGATGCTGTGGTGGTGGGATAATTATGTGGAGCCGGGGAATTTGTGGAACACGTTTGCGGGCGCTGCGCGCTTTTCCTCGCACATCGATTGGGCCCAGGCGCATTTCGAGCCGCTGGCGGTAGAGGCGCTTAAAACTCATCCCGGAGCGGAGACTTTCTCGGATATTGTCGTTTCCGCCGGCCAGGGCTGGGGGCGCAGCCATGGCAAAACGGTTGAGGTGCAGCCCAATGGGCAGACGATGCTGCTCCCGCCGCAATACATTTATGGCCCGGAAAAAGAAGAATTGCGCACGCCAACGCTTTTATCGTTGACCATGCCGCGGGCCGGACAGATGATTGTGCACGCAGTGGGAGTTTCCGATTACGCGATGCTGCGGGTGTATGTGGATGGCCAGCCGGTTTCGGATTTTGCGTTCAGCGCCTTGCCCACCGCGCTTCCCGCCGGTGGGCACGCGCACCGCAGTGATAGCGGGATGTACCAGGCGACCATTGATAAACAATGTGCGGTGGATTTGTCCGCCGGCAAGCACACCATCGAGCTGGCCAACCTCGCGGGAGATTGGCTGATGATCCAATCGGTTCGCTTCAGTCATGCGCGGTCGTCGAAGTACGCGGATGTATTTGTCAACGCACTCACGGATCGCAAGAGTGGGCAAACGATCGCGTGGCTGCACGATCCGGAATCGAATTGGCAAAATGATACCAAGGGAATCGTGCCGCAGACGCTGGAGGGGATTACGATTTCATTCCCCACGGCGGCGGGCAATTACCGCGTCGAATGGTGGGATACCTACAGCGGCAAAATCGTAGCGCAAAGTGACGAGCGGTCGCCAGGCCAGCTGAATCTGTCCGTGCCGTCCCTGCGCCGCGACATGGCGCTGCGGATTACATCAGAGAAATGAGCCAATGATCTATATCAATCCTTGAGGTAAACGCATGCAATCAAGAGTGCCGCGTTTATTTCCACCCCGGAGTACCAGGCGCCCGGTGCGAAGCACCGCGGTGACGTCTTGTCAATGCCCCGCAATCAATGGATTACCGATAAAGCAGCCGAGCATCTTGTGGAAAGACTGTTTCTGGAACCGCGCCGCCCATGGGTTTGTTGATCAGGAGGTTGTCGAAAAGCGCCGTGTTTCGGTCGTTGCCCTCGCCGCCCGTAATCAATCCAGCCAATCCTTGTGAGGATTGTGAATCGCTCACTTTTATCACCGGCACTTCGTCCACCAACACGGTGATGATCGGGCCTTCAAATCGCAATTTAAGATTGTGCCACGCATTCCACGTCCACCGGGCGGCAGAGGCAATGGCGAGTTGCCTATCGTGCGAGCCCTTGTAACGATCACTGGCCAGGTAAAGTGCGCAACCGCCATCGGCATACAGCCGGGCATAATATCCGTTTGGGTTGCCATCCCAGCCATTCCCGGTGTTGTTGACTCTTCCCATCACGCCCGCCCAGCCGCCATCATCGAGATAAATGTCGGCGCTGACTTCGTAATCAGACCAATGATCGTCTCCCATGACGGTATAGGGCATCCATTCCGGCGCCCAGCTTTGCGCCTTTTGGCTCAGGACTTGTCGCAGGCATTTGCCTCGGCCATCGGGCCGGTCCACGACTTCAAAAACACCGCAGATGTCCGCGGTGTAGTGAGGCAAATATCCCCACTGCGAGGGCTTCGCGTAATGGTCGAAAGTTTCCCGATAGGGGAAGGGAAACGGTTTTTCGGGCGGGACGTCGAAGCCGCCTTTTTGCTGGCCAGCGGTTGTGGAGAGGGAATAGATCGCATCTGGCTGCAAAGTAAGGGTGAATTCGCCGGCCGAGCTGGGTATGACATCGGATTGTCGTGCGAAATATTCCTGCCGAGTCGTTCTCCAGACACATAGTGCATGCGTGGAAAGCCCATTTCGAATCTTGAACGTTATCTTCTGTGGTGTTGTGGCGCCAGCGGTTTCGGCGATAACGCTGTAATCGCCGGCCGTTGATTTGAGCGCTACCATCGTGCCCCCGCCCCTAAGGTTCCGGCATCCATTTTCGATATATCTCCATCCTACGCGCGTAAATTGGCCGTAATGAGCGTAGGACCAGATGATCGGCTTGAGCGCATAATGGCCGCTCCATGGCGAGCGGGCGATCAAAGCGGGCGGCTGATCAGCGTAGGGCTCAATGGCATATGTCGAGCCGGCGAGATACCAATTGACGATTTTCGTCGCGCCTCGGGAAACGAAATCCTGATTGAAAAGATGGACCGCCCCTAGCGCGCATTCATAATCGTCGCGGTAAAATCGGCCTTCACCGTTATAAACATGTTCCTCGGTATTCCAGAGCGGCTTGCCGGAACGGGCGATGGTCTGCCGCACGGAATTGGAAAAAGGCCCGAGAAGCAGCGTGTGGTTGCTGATGATATTAACGGAATCAAACAGAGCATGATCGGTATTCAATTGAGGAATCCAGTCCCACATGTATCGGTTGCCGGGATTGTCAAAGCCATGAATACGAACTCGCGTCAGGCCGTGCGCATCCAGCTTGCGACGGAACAGCTTGACCCATGAAGTAACCGCGCCGCGCTCATTGCGGCAACCTACGGCATCGAGATCAAGACCGTAAACCCGCTTGAGGCCCATGATCCAGTTCGCGTAATAGTCGGCCATGTCCTGGGACCAGAAATCTCCCCCCCCGACCCAACCCGGGCAACTCCACGCGCAGGCGTCGAGAGTTAGTTCGGGATTGCGCTTTTTGGCTTCGGTCATAAGCCACCATTCATAGCCCCGCGAATAATTTTGATCGGTGCGCGTGCGCATGTGGCTGGGTTCGGAGCCCTGCGTGGAATTTCCATCGCCGCCGATCTCCACATAAAGTGTTTGCATGGACGCGGCAAAATTTGGCTTAAATAGAATGTCGAGAATTTGATCTCGCTGCGGCTGCCGATAGTCCTTCAGCAACACCGAAGTGGCCCCACCACCACTAACTGCTCCCACTCCGTCAAACACCTTGTTGGCGTGTTTGCCGTCCAAGATGACCATCTCGCCAGGACTATCCGCGAGCGCTCGGCTGGCAAAAAAAGGGGGAAAGGTGAAACCTAACCCGAGTACCAGTCGCAGCAAATGTTTCGGCATAACGATATGAAACTCGACGAAAAGGGAGTCGTCAAACGCTTTCTGAACTAAAAATCGAGAACCTTATCCGCAAGAATAGATAGAAGGGCAATCTTTTTAGCATACCAAGCCGCTGTCCGTCGAACCACGCGGACCCGGGAAATACGTTGTAGATCAAGGTCGTTTTGCCCACCCCAACGCCGCGCCTCACTCGGGCGCGGCGAATTGCGTTGGTGAATTCAACCTCGATCTGAAAATGTCGGGGCGACAAGACACCACCTATAAGAAGCGAACTGTCAAGACAATTCCTCCGCGCCCCCGGCGCCGGTTCCTTCCTTCGGCAGTTCGGGGGCTTGTCTTGGTTCACAACGGGGCCGTAATCCTTTTCAGCCGCGGTTGCCTTTGGCCGGCGTCGGCGAACCGGACGTTGCTCACAGGTTGTTCGTCACCGATCTTTCTCTTCGCCACAGGCTGATCGCCACTTCATGGCGTCGCCCACGCACCTATACGGAACTCCCTTTCGGGGTTCATGAAGATCTTCCAGGCGTAGCAAAATGGGGCGAGGGGTTCATTCAATTGAATGGGAACTGCCTCGACTGCTCGGGGCATTCATGGTGTCCCGGGAACTTTCTCGCCCTGAATAAGCCATTGTGACGGTATCTGTCAGCTACGGTTAATGCGGCTTGGCCAGCGTTCTGCCAACCTGACTGGGGTCGAACACGCTGCCGCTCTTCCACATGCCCCACATCACCGTCGCCAGGCTTCGGGCCAGATTGCGACGCGCGATCCAGGGCGAACATCCATCATTCAGCCACCTTTGATGTTGGTCAGCGAAGATATTGTCCTTCGACACGATCACCGACCTGGCCGCGCCGAGGATGACATTCTTCAACGGCCTGCTGCATCGCCGCAGCGTTTGCAGCCGTTCCCGGCCATCGCCACTTTGACGCCGCTCCAGACCGATTCCCAAATACTTCCACAGTTTCTCCTTGCTCTTGAAGCGGAAGGGTGTGTCCACGAACACCAGGAACGTTGCCGCCCGAACCCAATCCACTCCCGGCAAAACACGGAAAGCCTCAATCATCGGTTCCTTCTTCGCCAGCTCGATCAGCCGGCGTTTCATCTCCTGGGTCTGCCTCATCGCAAGGTCGTATCCCTCCATCAGCAACTCAACATCCTTACGTGCCACTTCATTGGCCGGCAGCTTATTGATCATCTCCTCTCTTAACTCATCGTCAGCCAAATCCTTCTGTAAGACGAACACCCCCAGCCGACGCACCCGCCAGATAATCTTCTGCGCTTCACTGACGCGGTGGCCGACGCGATCGTGATATAACTGCACATGCTGCTTGAAAAGACTGCGTTTCAACGAAGCAGGATGATGGACCGCCTTGATGAATCCGCCGCGATATAACGATGCCAGTTTCCTCCAGTCTAAGGCATCGGACTTATCGCCGTCCTTCGAGATCAATGCGTTGCGGTGCGGGTCGCACACGATCATCGCGTCCCGAATCGTCGGTGTAACCTCCTTCGCAAAAAATGCTGTGTACATCCAATGCAATAAAATGTGTCCGTCGCATATCTGTCTCCTGGCCAAATGGGCCATTCGGGTTAGACAGACAACGTATCCAATTCTTAAAGCACCGCACTTCTTACATCTTCAATAGAACTCGTATCCGCATTTTTGAGCGGATTTCGCGGGGCAAGTGTCAAAATGACGCGGGCGATTGACCGTGTGGACTTTGGCAATATTTGATCGACATGTGAAACTCCTTCCTGCGACCCCTGAAGCGGCTGGCGATCTACCGCGTCGTTAAATCCCCTTTACTTCGCCGCCGTCCATTCGCAGCGATGCGCCGGTCATCCACTTCGCCATCGGCGACACCATGAACGCGAGCAATTCGGCAATTTCCTCGGGCTGACCGTAGCGGCTGATGCCGGCTTCGGCGGGGAATTTCTTCATCGCTTCGTCGAAGGTCATTTTGTGTGCCGGCGCCCACT
This sequence comes from Tepidisphaeraceae bacterium, assembly GCA_036490535.1. GTDB lineage: Bacteria > Planctomycetota > Phycisphaerae > Tepidisphaerales > Tepidisphaeraceae > DASXDR01. The sequence continues at coordinate 11,753 of DASXDR010000160.1, forward strand.
TTTCCATAAACGTGCGACGACGCTCGGTCAACACCGCGCCCGGCACGATGCTATTGACCTGAACTCCATCCTCAATGCCCCGTTCGGCAAATGCTTTGGCGAGTGCGTTGATGGCCGCGTTGGTCGCTGCCACAGCCGCAAACGCGGGCTTGGGATCGAGTGCAGCACTACCAGACATGAAGACGACGGACCCTTTCGCCGCTTTCAGTGCACTCCACGCCTGGATCGTCAACCGACGCGCCCCGTGAAGCTTGAGTTCCATTCCCGATCGCCATTGTTCGTCCGTCATCTCGAACAAGTCGATCTGCGGCACTGCTCCGGCAATGTTCAACAGCGCGTCGATTCGACCAAACTTCCGCATCGCCGCTTTCACAATAGCTTCCGCCGCCTCAACCTGGCTCAAGTCTGAGTCTAAAGCGATGCTCTCAGCGCCGGCCGCTTTTATTTCGGCAGCAACTTCTCCAATGGCCTTCTTGTTTCGTGCAACAAGCACAAGCCTTGAAAAATCCTTCGCCAGCCGGATTGCCGTTGATCGTCCGATGCCTTGGCTCGCTCCTGTTACGATAGCGACCTTGTCATTCATGATTGACTCCTGTTATTTCGTTAGAGTCTCTTTCGCGGCGACAACAAACGAACTCTAAGCCAGGCACGATTTGGCGGCGGTCAATATGAAGTCCACCACATTGTCCGGGTCGGTCAGAAGCGATGTATGATCGGTGTCAGCCGATTTAACGATCGCCTTCATACGCTCCGCCATGTAGTGCTGGGTTTTCGGATTGATCATTCGGTCCTCTTCGGCAACGAAAAACCAGGCCGGTCTGCTTTTCCAGAGCGGCTTTGGCGCCGGCTCCTGAATGCAGTTGACCGAAATTGGCCGCTGCACTGCTTTGCACAACGCGATTTGATCCTTGGTGCCGCGGTGGACAAACGCGTTGGCAAATCCGTCATCGGGCATCCAAATGAAGCCCCAGGCATCTGGAGCAAGTTTCGGCGCCATGGTGTGCGGCTCGTCCCTGTAAAAGATTTGAGCAACCGTTTCACCCTCGTCGGGCGCGAGCGCTGCCACGTACACCAGCCCTTTGACGCGCTCGTCGTTCACTGAAGCAATCACCGCTCCGCCATATGCGTGACCTGCCAACAGAACCGGGCCTTCCGTCCTCGAAAGCGCACGGTTCAGAGCGGCCGCATCGTCGCTCAGAGACGTCATGGGAATCGGAGCTGCCACCACATTCAATCCCGCCTTTTCCAGCGGTAGAATGATGCTGTTCCAGCTCGAGCCATCGGCCCATGCTCCATGCACCAAAACCACGGTCGCATTTGGTTGAAAATTCATCATCGATCTACTCGGTTAAAGGGGAAAGGAACACGCCGCCCGATCTCATCAGGCAAAAAAATTCCTGATGCGTTCGGCAATGAATGCACAGTTGTCTTCCAGAGCAAAATGCCCCGTCTCCATCAGATTCAGCTCCGCCTTGGGCAAATCTCGCAGGTAGGCCTTCGCACCGGGAACCGGGAAAAACACGTCGTTGATTCCCCAGGTAATGAGCGTCCGTGGTTGATACTTTCTGAAATACGCCTGCCACCCGTCATACAGCACCAAATTCGACTGATAGTCATATAGCAGGTTGATCTGAATCGCGTCGTTTCCCGGCCGATCCAGAAACATCTGATCGAAGTGATACGAATCGGGGCTGATTTTCGATTCATCCTTCACTCCGTTGACGTACTGAAATTTGGTCGTGTCCAGTTTCAGCAGCGCTCGCGCCGCCGCCTCGGTTACGGCATTACGATTTTTCCAAAGGGGCTTGATCGCATCGAAACCCGGCCCGATTCCCTCCGCGTAAGCGTTTCCATTTTGCACGATGATCCCTTCGATCACCCCGGGATTTTTCGATGCGATGCGATATCCAATCGGAGCACCGTAGTCCTGTACATAAATGCTGAATGCCTTGAGACCGAGCTCGCCGAGCAGTAGCTCCTCAACGTGACTGGCGACATTGTCGAAGGTGTAGTCAAATTCCTGCACAGACGGCATGTCGCTGTAGCCAAAGCCCACGTAATCCGGCGCGACAACATGGAATTTGTCCGACAGCATCGGAATCAGATCCCGATACATGTGGGACGAGGTGGGAAAAGCGGGACGCGAACAATAACATCCCGAATTGAAGATGGTTCATTTTTTAATAGTTCTTACATTTGTCCGAACGTTTGATCTCCACCAAGCGAGCCTTGATAAATGAGAAGCGCGACAACGCAGATGCCAACAAACAAGTAAAGGAAATCCGGCCATTGTTCTTTTCGACGGATGACAATACGCCAGATCAATAATCCCAGGATTCCGATAGCAAGGCCCGACCCAAGCCATTTGTGAATGGTCATGCCTTTTACTCCGTTGTCGTCGTGCATCCAGAATAACCAGCCAAAGACCGCGGTAAACGGTGTAATCAAAGCCGCATAAAGCATTGTCCACCACCCAACCGTCCGGAGTTGTTCCTGCCCGAGAGCACGTCCGATCAGATCACTACCAACGGATACCGGCACCAATGCGGCAGTGAAGTTGACGAGGATCGGGTGGATTTTCCAACTGCTGTCCCATTGCTTAAGAATCTGGATAAGGCTATCAGCCAACGGGAAAAAATATGCCTGCAACATAGATTGGTCTCCAAAAAAGAACATAGGAAACGTCGGTTTCAGAGATTTACATTCGTTCCTTGATACCCACCTTTAGAAGCCACCAATTCACGGGGTAGCTGGTGAGAAATCCGCAGATCATGGCAATTTGCATCATGAACCAGAATTCAGCACTGTTGACGCGCAGTGTTGTTTGTAGGAGCGAGCCGAAAAGCCAGAAATGAGCGACGGCCATAAAGCCGTACATCCCCAATTGCCAGCTCGTCAGCGAAAGCGTATCCGCCTTAATTGCTTGCGCAAGGCCTTGCCCCACTGATAGCCCGCGCATGGGCTTAATCGTGAAGTATTGAAATGCGATACCGAAGGCATACGCAAAGATGTAATCGATGATCCACATAGCAAAGATTTTGTCTTTGAACAGGGAATGCCATCCGAACCAGACCGCAACCCCCGGCGCTATAACGCCGAGCCATTCGGCACATAAGTCACCGAGCGCGCAACCACTTCCACAATGGCTCGCCGCGACGCCAGCTATTTGCCAAAAGGGCTTGAGTCGATTGGGTGGTTCTTGGTCATGCTCCTTTGCCGTATGGACGATAGCCCGTGTAGACAGGCGTCCAATCGTAAAATATGCCCAAAGCGAGATCGGTCCGCCAAATAACGATATTGTCGGCCAGACGATATTCATAACCCACATGTGTTGTGGATGAATGAATAGGTCAATTACCGTTGCCACCGCGCAGGCACCGGCCAATATTAGAGATGCGATGGAGAGAATGTGCAGCCAATAGGGAATCATGAGGTTTCCTTGCTGACTGAATTATGCTTATCGCTCGGATTGCCGCCCCCGGGTACGAGACGCGCGCTGGTGCCCGATGGGTTTTTGTACCACCCCGGGTCTTCGTAGTTCGTGATGTCATCACGAACTTTAAGGATCGTGAACATTCCTCCCATTTCGATTGGTCCAAACTGACCGTCGCCGGTCATCATCGGCAGGGTGTTTTTGGGAAGGCCCATCGCCATTTCTCCCATCATTCCCATGCCATCCGTGCCCATGGCCATATAACCCGGCACGAATTTTTGAATCTTTCCAGCGACACCATTTTGTTGGACCCCAATTAGGTTTGGTATGTCGTGCGACATTGCATTCATGGTGTGATGATTTTTATGGCAGTGAAAAGCCCAGTCGCCCGGATTGTCGGCGATGAACTCAACATCACGTGTAGTACCTGGGGGGACGTTAACGGTTGTCGCCGTCCACCAGCCGGACTGCGGGATCGGGCCACCATCCGTGGCGGTTTGCCAACCCTGATGGCCGTGAAAATGAATCGGATGGCTGTCCATACTAAGGTTTGCCAGGCGAACACGGACGCGCTGACCTGTCTTGACCACCAACGGTGCCGTGCCTGGCCAGACCCGACTATTAAAAGTAAAAAGATTGAAATCCGTCATGATCATGGGATTGGGTGTCGAGGAGCCTGGCTCTACAAACCATTCCTGAAGAAAAATGCAAAAATCGCGGTCGATTTTTCGGTCCGGTTTTTTGGGATGAATAATAAAAAATCCCTCCATACCCATCGCCATCTGGGTCATTTCATCCGAGTGCGGATGATACATCTGCGTGCCGTGCTGTTTCAGGGTGAATTCATAGACATAGGTTTCCCCTGGTTGGATATGCGGCTGGGTGATTCCGCCGACGCCATCCATTCCGTTCGGGAGGATGACGCCATGCCAATGGGCTGTGGTCGGTTCCGGCAATTTATTAGTTACTAAAATGCGGACGCGATCTCCTTCGACAGCTTCGATGGTGGGCCCGGGCGTTTGGCCGTTATATCCCCAGCAGTTGACGATCATGCCGGGAGCAAATTCGCGTTTGACTGGTTCGGCAACCAGGCGAAACACTTTTACATCACCATCCATTTCAAACGGAAGCGTGCTGCCGTTGAGGGTTACAACAGGTGTGTAATTTCCCATTGGCCAGGGCTTCGCACTCTTCAACGATTCATTGCGCGATGGAGGATTTACTTCTGCCTCGGCGCCCGCGGCGAACGAGCCGAGCAAGCTCTTGCCCGCCGCGACGGCGGCAGCGCCGGAGATAATCGCCTGACGTCGGGTTATCATGGTTGTACTCCTTGGTTGTTGTTATTTTGATCGTGTTGTGTCGTGGCTGGCCGAGTGGCTGCTGAAAATGAGGTAGGGAGATGGCCACCCACCGCCCGCGTTAATTCCGTCCTGGCAATCCAGTAGTCGCGCCAAGCGTCAAGGTAGGCCTGTTCCGTGGTTACTTCGCTCTCCTTGGCCAACAGCAGGTCGTATGGCCCTTTGAGCATTCCGTTGTATTGCTGCAATGTCAGATTGAGAATACGCTCGCGTTTTGGTAGCAAGTCCCTGTAGTTTTCAGCCAAGTCTCGGTTGGCCAACATTTTGTCCTGCGCCTCCCGAATTTCGGAGCGGACATCGATAGTCATCGCCTCCAGGCGAAACTGGACTTGGCGAAATTGGGCTTGCACTTTGGCAATTCGCCCCTGCCCTTGATCAAAAATAGGAATCTCTAAGCTGAGTGTTGGTCCGGTGACATTTTGCCCGTCCGTACCATGTTCAGTATCCACGCCGACGTCAACAGTTGTGAAGTAACGAAATCCTTTGGTGGTGGAAAGAATTTTTTTCAATGTAGCAACCTCGGCGCGCGCGGCCGCCAAATCAAGCCGTTGTCGCATCGCCAAGGATTCTAAATCATCAACTGGAATCTCGTTCGGCGGAATGTCAGGTAGATGCGGCGAGATAGTCCACGTCAATTGGTCGTCGGCAAATCCCAACAGGCGGTTTAAATGCTCCCGGTCGGCAATCAATTGCGTTTGTGCGTGGCGGAGGTCAATTTCTGATTGATTATAAATCGCCTGCTGGTTGATTAAATCAAGATCGTTGATTGTGCCGGCTGCATGCTGACGTTCCGCCAGATCAGCGGCAGTCTGGTTCAACTCCCCAACCAAGCGCAGGCGAGTAATCAATTGTTCGCGCGCTTGGAATGTGAAATAAGCGGACTTCACATCCGCGGCGATTTGAAAAATCTGAGCGGCAACGGAGAGCTTGACGTTCTGAAACTGCTCTTCCGCTATTCGCTTTCGTAGTGGAAGGATTAGTAAATCGAGAAAATCCTCGGCGACCGAATACTCGGCGTCAGTACCATGTGGAGCTTTGTCGGGAAATCTCCAACTCGCCGCAAAGACCGGATTCTTTAAAAGCCCCGCCTGTACAAGATCGGCCCGCGCAATTCCCAAATCCTGTAATCTCGCCTGAAGATGCTGATTATTCAGTAGCGCGATTTGCACCGCTTGATCGGCCGTCAACGGTTGCAAAAGCATCTTCCGCACTTCCGTAGCGACGGCCTGATCATCCGTCGTTTGTCCATTCCATTGAACGGTTTGGCCCGTCCGATCCGATACGACATGCTGTACGTCGCCAAACCCCGCATCCTTTGGCGCGACCTGGCAACCTGTAAGCAAGGTAGCACCGGCAACGGCGCATATTATCCAATAACACGTGTGATTCATTGATTTAGACCCTGTGCTGATTCGAGCCAAAGCGCTGCAGGTCAGCGTTGCAAATAGTGACACTGAACACCAGCGATAATGCAAGCGTTACAAAAAGGCGACTAGATTATCGAAAAATCACAGAGTCAGCGCGCAGTGAAGGCGCAACAAGGTGGGATTTGTTATGAATCGGGGAGAATCCGACACAAATGGCTCCTTAAGAGCATTTGCATATTGAATTGAAGCGGTAGCGTTGGCGTTAATGACAAGCCAATGGATCGCAAAAATTGCGCTTTGCAAATCTATTGACTGAAAATGATCTTTGTCGAAATTTAGCGTTCCTTGGCAGCGCGGGCACTGGTGATCTTTTTGATCGTGGGTCGGCCGGTGCTGTTGATGCATCGGCATTGCACAGTCCATATCATTGTAGCAGCTATCGGCAGCTTGGGCCTGGCAACAGGTCGGCTTGAGGCTGTGAGTTCCATCGCCGTCGGCGCGCACTATAGTGCAAAAGCAATTCATGGTCGTCAGCAAGATCACTCCCGCGAGTGTGATGCTGAGGGATTTCTGCAAAAATGTGGCCGATATAATGTTCAAGGCTTCGTATGGTAAAGATTAGAGAATCACCGGTCAATGATCTGAGGATTGTAATGTCCCGTTGCAATAGAAATGTCACTGTTTCTGTTGCAATAGAACTGTCCTCTTTCCTGGTCTTTCCGGCGGTAAGTCTCGCGTAGGCGAAGCCGAAGCGAGACTTACCGCCGGAAAGACACGCGGCCTCGAGACCGCTCGCCAGGGATGAGAGACCGAGGCCGAAGACTTGCATACGCGATTGTTCTGGATCACTGGCTTGGCCTTAACCCGCGCAGGACGCTGTCCGAGTTCTTCCCAGTGCAGCTTATGCCCCTGGCTCAGCAACTGAATCGAGCCATCCAGTTTCTCCCGCACCGTCACCTCCCGACCGGCCAGGGCCAGGGCTTCGTGACGCCGCTGTAGTTGGAAGATGCGACTCTTCCACATCACGCACCAGTCATTGCTCACCCGACGCTTCTGCTCAAAGCTCAGGATCTCCTCCAGACGCACTCCCGCAGGAAGCGCCCGATGCACATCAATACTCTCCCGGGCCGGGACCGTGAACTTCTCGTTCAACGCCGGCAAAAAACGCTTTGCCAGAAAACGGTTGGCCAAAGCGATATTGCTGATCTGTTCCAGCCGCATCTCCTTGACCAGCCGATCCTGCAAAGTGCCATTCATCCGCTCCACCCTTCCCTTGGCCTGCGGGCTGTTGACGAGGATCAATTCCACATCCTGTTGCCGCATTGCCCGGGCAAACTGCGTTGCCGGACCAGCCTGGCCACGCAGCTCTCCCTCCACCGTGGCTTGTCGATCGCTGCGGTAAATGCTGTCCCGATCCACGTACAGGCTGTGAGGCAGACCATGCTGGCGGACATAGCTGCCGAAGAGCTCCATCACCGCCGCCGTCGTCTCCCCGGCAGAGAACCGCGCCATGGTGCGGCTGGTGCGGAAGCTACTGAAACCTGCTGTTCGATAATTAATTGAATGAGTCCAATGAACCCAGATTCCCGAATATGCCACTCAAAAGGCTTCGCTACGGCATGCGCCACTGCGAGCGCTGGCTCCAAGTCACTGAGCTTAATTCGTATAGTTCCAATTTCCCGGGTGGATTGAATAGGCGATCTGGCAACCTTGAATTTAGATTTCATTTAAGAAAGTACTTTCGACAAATTGTTCTTCACTTGTCCTGTGAATTTTGTATCCTGCAGTCGGACTTAAATCAGGACCTTCGGGATCATTATCTCGGTTTACTACGCTCCGGGCGCCACAGAGGTTGAAGTCATTTAGTGAGATCCCGGGTCGTAATCTTTAGTCTTCTCGACTGCCACAGGTACATCGACGCAATGCTTCGATACGGCCGCCAGCGAATAGCGACTTCATTGACAAAGGCGGGCGTGGCAATCTCTTTTAAACCGTAAGCAAGCTGAACAGCTCTACGAATCCCGTAATCAGACGCTGGGACGACATCGAGTCGCGCAAGGGTGAAAATTAAGAAAACATTGGCCGTCCAAACACCGACGCCTGCGATTTCCGTCAATGTCTCGATGACCTTTTCATCCGACATTTTTGTTATGGACTTTGCAACCTTTGGATGAGTGCTAAACCACTCGGCAAGATTGCGAACGTATCGGGCCTTCGACTTGGAAAGACCTGCTGCCCTCATTTTTGCTGGAGTAAGAATCAGAATCTTTTGCGGTGTTAATGGCCCGGGGATCGCGCCTTGAAGTCTCTGGTGTATGGCTTTAGCAGCGCTCCCGGCCAATTGCTGATAAATGACCGCACGGACCAACGCTTGAAAAGGCGTCGCCTTCGAAGGCGTGATGCGCAAGGGTCCAGTTTTCTGCATGACGGCCGCAATTACGCGCCCTAGCTTACTGTCCGCGTTAGACAACAGGGATTCAATATCCGGCTTTTTAGCCGTCAATGAACGTGACGCGGATTTATGCGATAGTGGCATGGATTAGATGGGATTCCGACAATCAATCGTTTTGCAGTGAACTTCGCGTGGCAGGCCGATAGGAGCAGTGTCTACTTGGCGCACGAATCGGAGTGTTAATGCGCATGCCACCCCCGCGGTGAACGCCGCGAGCAGCCCCGCCGCCGAGAAGCCGTCTGCGAAAGCGGCCCGCCCGGCCGCGAGTAGTTGGTGTTGTGTCATCCCATTGCTGTTACTGATCGCGTCATTGAGGTCGCCCGAGACTACATGTCTCGATATCGCCATGGCTTGGTCCGCAGTGAGGCCGAGCGATATCGCGGCCTGTACAAATGCATGGCGAGCGAGGTGAGACAAGACTGCACCCAGCCCCGCGACTCCGACGAGAATGCCTATAAAGCGCGTCGTACTGGCAAGCCCGGACGCCATTCCCGCGCGTTCGGGAGGTACGGCTCCGCCCAGCACCTTGACAGTCTCACCGTTGAGAATGCCCGCGCCCGCGCCGGTTGTCAGCATACTGCCGACGAATAAGACATAGGGGACATTCGGCCGCGATAACAGCCAAAAAAGCAGATTGCCCGCGCAGGTAATCGCCAAACCGACGGCAAGCAAATCGCGGCCTGATATTCGCGTCGCAAGTTTTGAGGTCACGCGCGGCGCCAAAACCATCGGGATCGCAAAGGGTAGCATCGCCAGTCCCGCTTGCGCCGGATGAAAACCATAAGCGTTCTGCAAAAACAGCGGGAGATAAAAGACCATGACCTGCGCCGCCGCGCCATACCCGAGCATGGCAAACACAGAACCGAGAAATGTCGAACGGGCGAATAGCGACAAATCTACCATGGGCCGCAGTTGACGGCGTTCGGCAACAATAAATAAACCAAAGAAGAGGAGCGCTCCGGCGAGTCGCAGCACGATGGCCGCGCTGGTCCATCCTGCATCATTGCCTTCGATTAAACCCCACACCAGCAGGAATAATCCCGGACTGAACGTGACTATGCCGAGTATGTCCAGCCGGCGCGAGTCAGGGTCGCGTGATTCTTTGATGACGACAATGGTCGCAATCATTAGAATAATGCATGCTGGAACATTGACTAGGAATACCCATCGCCAGCCAAACCAATTAGTGATCGCACCGCCTACGATTGGACCGGCCGTGAGCGCTACGCCGAGACAAGCGCCCCAGACCGCGAACGCTCTCGCGCGTTCCACCCCTATAAATGTATTGGTGATGATCGCAAGAGCTGCAGTAAGTAGCAGGCTTCCACCTACCCCCTGCACTGCGCGAGCGATATTGAGGACCAAAGTCGAAGGAGCCAGACCGCAGCCAGCCGACGAGGCGGCAAAAATGATAAGCCCCAAGAGCATCGCTTTTCGCCTACCGCGTAGGTCGGCATAGGCCCCGGCCGCAAGCAAGAGAGCCGCATAGCTCAGTAGATAGGCGGTCACGATCCATTCGATTTGCTCAAACGATGCACGAAACGAGCGTCCGATTGCCGGTAATGCGACGGCAACGATGTTCGAGTCGAGCATAATTAACGACGACACGAGCGAAGTGATCAAAAGTATCCAGAATTTGGAACGCGGAGGCGACGGATCAGTTTCAGGCATAGGGCATTCCAAGCACCGTTAAGCCTGACGCTGAATCGGGGGATAGTATTGCGGCGCCTCGCGCCGATCATGCATCTTATAATCACGAACAATCCGGATGTGCCGGATTCGGTGAGTATCCGGTACAAGCATCGCTTCTGTGTTGTCGAAGTATTCGATCGCCTTACAGTTTTTCCAAATGAGCATCAAGGCCAGATCGCCCGGCGTAAGAACGGCGTCATATACATCCCAGTCTACCAACATGTCACCGGAATAAATGTCGAGACCCAGGAACTGGGAACAAGCGATAACGTTCGCTGGATGCCCTTCAGGTCGTTTCGCGGTGATGACCGTCACCATGGTACCCTGCCCCACCTCGGTTTCGTCATTCCGTTGCTTTTTCAGCTCCATGCCGGCCGGAAGCTTATTGTCCGACATTATTTCGCCGACTCTCAGATGATAATCTTGCAGAACTTCTCCTCTACCCATTTCCTGCACTTCGTGGTGACGCATGGTCGTACGCCAGCGGACCACAGATTTTTCGTCGCGCCAATTTGAGAGTGACAGAATCCATCCCTCGCGTTGGAGGCTCTTGTATCTGATGTTTTCTACGAAGCCCTCAATCTGTTCCAGCTCCGGACGAAGCATCTTCGCATACCCCAGGTAGGCGTCCCATTGATCGGGCTTAGGGTTGACTTCGAATAATACTGAAAACATTGTGACCTCCTTTTAATAGTGCTATCGCAAACGCCTCAAGAAGCATCCCCGCCGCGCTGCACTGGGGATTCCTCAATCATCGACAGATCAATTTCAGTGCCGGTTACATTGTTGATCAAATTCGTCATTTGGAATTGCACGGCCAGTGCAACGATTTCAAGGATTTGGGGATCCGTGAAGCCCGCATCACGCACCGCGTTGAATTCTTCGTCATCAATATGCCCGCGTGCATCGACGACTTTGGCCGCAAAACGGGCCGCCGCTGCAATTTTCGCGTTACCTGATTCCCCACGCCGATTTAATGCGATTTCTTCGAGGGCCGTGTGGTTGATATGAGACGCCACGTAACAGTGGGCGCTCAGACAGTAGCTGCATGCATTTACTTCGGATACGGCCAAGGCAATCGCGTTGCGCGTGCGTGCATCGAGAGTCTTACTCAAAGTATCCTGTAGATGAAGGAGACCAGTTAGAACCGGCGGGCTTATGGAGAGCAAGCAGTGCAGATTCGGCACGAATCCTAGACGTTTTTCGACGGTGTCGAGTAACGGTTGCGACTCAGCCAGGGCGTCTTCACGTGCGGGAATTTTAATTCGAGACATCTATACTCCTTGTCAGGTGAATCAGCATTTAGGCATCTTTGCGAACCGCGATGCAATCAATTTCAATGTCGAAATGACCTGGCCACGCCGGAACGCAGACAAAGATGCGCGCTGGGGGAAGGGTCGGAAAATATCGGCCATAGATTTGGTTTACGACGGCAAAATTCTCCACCGACGTACAGTACACATTACATTTGAGCACGTGCTCGAGCGATGATCCGGCCGTTTCAAGACACAGTTTCATTTGATCGAGGACCAATTCCGTTTGCCGTTCGATCGACGCGTTGACGACTTCACCAGTCTCTGGATCAAATGGCGGAAATCCTGAGACATAAATTGTATCTCCCGACCGAATGACCGCCGACGTCGGCGCTTTCCATCGCTCTAGGAAAGTCGATAATGGTTCGACGCGGATCACCTCTCGCTTCATCACTAAAATCCCTTGCCTTAAGTTTGTGGAGACTGCATGTTTACTCTCTTGCGATTGCAAGACGCAACCAGGCAACGTCTGCATAGCCGCTAATATTAAACCGCCTTCGATAAACCGTCGCCGAGTTACCATCACGCTTCAATTTTGCAATCGTCGGTATCAGGCATTCGGTTTTTGACCCAGGTGCGAGACTCGTCTGTGCGCAAAGATCACCGAGACCAACAAAGACCTTTACTGATCAGTACATATTACATCATCGATTAAGAGTGTCAATCGCCCTATTTTACAGGCGAATTCTAAGATTAAAAAAGCGTGAGCGGCTATGCCGCGCTGACGACACCGTTCCCGTTAATTCTCCGTTTTCGTTGAACCCTTCATTTATGGCGGTTGAACTCGGATTATTTCGCGTCGTGGAAGATGATGCCCAGCGTAAATCGCCGGCCAGACCGCACGCGGCTGACGCCGTGCCGCATATTCACGCGATAGATCCCTCGGATGCCCTTCACCGGTCGATGGTGCACGGGGAATATCACCCCCATCCCTTGTTCCAACGGAACCACCTCCACACGCGATTGCATGCGCGGCCGTTGCTCGGTCAAAATAAATTCACCTCCGGTAAAGTCCTTCCCCGGTTGACTAAGCAGAAACGCTACCTGAAGAGGAAAGACGTGTTCGCCATAGATATCCTGGTGTAAGCAGTTGTAATCGCCGGCTTCGTATTTAAGAATCAATGGTGTTGGTTTAGTCTGTCCAGCTTCGCGACAATGTGTTATGTACAATTTGTGATTGCCCGGATAGCGCACGTCGATGCCCATTTGTTCGTTCCAGCAGTTAGCGATATCGGCCAGGCGAGGATAGAGGCCTTCGCGGAGCTCGGCAATGACCTTGGGTAGCGGATAATTGAAATATTTATACTCGCCCTTTCCAAAACCGTGCTGAGCCATGACGATTCGCGAACGGTATCGTTCCTCGTCGTCATAGCCCTTGACGAGGGACGCACACTGCTCGGTGGAGAGGAGCGGTCCGACAACCGCAGCGCCGAACGTATCAAGCTCGGTTTGGGTCGTATTCCAGTTGCGCGAATTGATCTGACCCAGTGTCACAGTCGTGCTCCTTCGGCGCGAAGCAACTGAGCTTTGCGTTCGACGCCCCAGCGGTAACCAGAGAGGGAACGGTCGGTTCGCACGACGCGGTGGCACGGAATGGCGACAGCCAACGAATTGGCCGCGCAAGCGCTGGCGACGGCTCGCGTGCCCTTAGGATCGCCGATCTTTTCTGCGATTTCGCTGTACGTGCTGGTCTTTCCGCACGGGATGTCGCACAACGCTTTCCAGACTCGCTGCTGAAAAGCCGTCCCCTGCACATGTAGCGGAAGTTCGAGTCCGATGGTCGGGTTCTCGACGAACGCCACCACGTGCGCGACAAGCCGTTCGAACGAGTCATCGCCGCCGATAAGTTCCGCGCGTGGGAATCTGTCCTGCAGTGATTTCACGAGTGGTTCGGGATCGTCGCCAATCGCAATCGAGCAGATGCCGAGATCTGATGCGGCGACGAGAATCGATCCATACGAACATTCGCCCACGGCGAAACGGATCGTTGCACCCTCGCCGCCGGCTTTGAATTCGCTCGGCGTCATTCCCAGACGCTTGGGCGCGTCGGCGTAAAAGCGGCCATTGGAATTGAAGCCGGCGTTATAGATAGCTGAGGTAATCGAGCCTTTGCGCGACAATTCATCCCGCATCCGTTCGGAGCGGTGTGCGACCGCATATGCTTTGGGTGTTAAACCCGTTTGTGCTTTAAACACTCGGTGAAAGTGAAAGGGACTCATGCCCGCAGAGTTGGCGAGAGCCTCCAGCGATAACGGCTCTTCCGTGTCAACAATCAGCTTGCACGCCTTGGCCACGAGGACTGCATGCTCCCCGTCTGTCGATGGCGATTTCGGCTTGCAACGCTTGCACGCACGGAAGCCCGCACGCTCGGCTGCCTCCGGAGTTAGATAAAAGTCGACGTTCTCCCGCCGGGCCAAACGCCCCGGGCAGGTGGGACGACAATAAACTCCTGTCGTCTTAACCGAATAGACAAAAGCGTTGGCTGCATCCTTGTCGCGCTTCGCAACGGCCTGCCAACGATCATCTTCGGTTCGATATGCTGCGCCACTTCTATTCTTCTGTGTTACCGTCATAACGGTTTCTCCTTAATCATCGCATTCGATGCCAAAATTTTCCGACTCAAAGATCATCCAACAAGGAGAACAATATGTGACGTAATTCCTCCCTGCACCTCGTTTCTTGCTGTTGAATTCTAAAAAGCGCTCCGTACTGTCACGCTGGTGGTTACCGGGGTAATCAAATGATGACGACACTATCAGTCCGCAGAGACGAAATACTGCACGCTAAACCACTGACGGGGGTCGGTCCAGAAAGATTTTTGTTGAAAGCCGGAGGCTTCCGCCAGTCAAATTGATCCCATCGATGATTCGCTCTTCGCCGTAAGATTTTACGACTGATTCCAACCGATACATGGCAGGACCACTGCTCATTGTGGCTTTCGCGGCCGCTTGCGGGCTGGTGGCTGTTTTGAACTAGCTCGCGAAGCTGGGGTCCGCTCTTTTCGCTTTCTGCTAGCGGCAGCAGCGTGTTCTGGCCAAAACGCCAAAGCCAGTTCAACCACCCGGTACAGATCGTGGCGGCTTGCACCATCCGCAGCTCGGATTGCCATTCCGTTGGCAATCGAAGCGATGTATGCCGCCAGTTCCTTTGGCGTGAAGCCAGTGGGAATCTGCTCCGGCCAATCTCCCCGCGATAGCCGTGCTGCTAAGGCTTGCTCGTTGAAAATTCGACGCTCTCGGGTCGTCTCCTGTGCAAATTTCGATGCTCCGCTCGCTATGGCGCCCTGGATGAAAAAGCATCCCGGGGGTTGGCCTGGCTCGGTGTAAAATCCAACCTGCGTACGAAGGAGCTTTTCAACAAACTGACGAGCGGTCACCGCAAACTCGCATTTCCCCAGGACAGCCTGGCCTTGCTCGCCGTATCGATTGATCGCTTGCGAAAACAGTGACTCCTTATCTCCGAACGTCGCGTACAGGCTGGGCCGATTGATTCCCATCGCCCGCGTGAGATCGGATAATGTGGCGCCATCGAATCCCTTACGCCAGAAAACGAACATGGCCGCCTTCAACGCCACATCTGCGTCGAACGCTTTTGGCGGCCCGGGTCGTCTTGGCTTTGCCTTCTGCATTTCAGCAAACAATACCCGAGCAATGCAAGCTTATAAACCACAGAACGTGTACCGTCCAGTACATATTGTCGCCATTCGGCTGTGACTGGCGAGAGTTTCTCTGACGGGACGGTGAAGAGTTTATTCAAGATGTGTCTCTCTAAACTTGTTACGGTATAGCTTCTGGCCATCAGGTTTTGCCGAGACTAGCAAGGGATCTTCGGTAAACGAACGGATAACGATTTGATCTAAACGCCTTTCTTTCTGAAAGTTATCCCCAGCATAGCAGTTCTATCCGGCGCGGTTGGCCCCGCCGCCTACGGCGCTCAATTGCATTGCGCGGCGACGGGGCAAAGTGAGAGAGGCTTTTAAGTATAAGAAAGGGGAATGGCTCAAGTGTCTGAAATCGCTGGATCCGAAACGTCAATTCCTGTCCGTCAACCGACAATATCTGTCTTTGAACTGACAGAAAAGGCTTGCGCTTTTGACACTCATCTGCCATACCTCCGACTGTTGAGTGACAAAATCGAGAGGGAAATATGTCAGTCGAGCGCCAGATTTTAGAAATACCCGAGAATCAGATCTCGACGAAACGCGGCTTCCCGGTTTACCGCACGAATCCAAGCGTTCCACAGTCGAATGGGTTGCCCACCCGCACGCGAAGAATCAATGTTCCTGGTGGCAAAGGCTCCGTCATCGTTGACAACGGCACCGGTGAAATCAAAGGCATCGGTGGTATGGGCTTTTGGTGGGAAGAGGAAGTGGATACCACGCGATTCGTGAAGTTGTTCCTCGATGGCATTAAGCAGGCCGCCGGGTTGTCGAAGGCGGGTATGCAGGTCTTTGAAATGGTCTATCACGCGATGCGGGCGAATCCAAGTTCCGACGAAATCAAGCTCAACTTTTACACGGCAAGAGACCAAGGGATCAGCGACAGAACCTATCATCGCGGCGTCCGCGAACTTCTCGAAAAGGAATTCCTCTACCGAAGCCCCAGCGACGGCGTGTTCTTCGTCAACATCCGGTTCATGTTCAACGGAGACCGCCTTGCCTTCGTGAAGTCCTATCACCTGAAAGGTGCGAGCCAGCAACAGGAATTGCCGCTGGCGGAAATCACTGCCCTCCCCGCCCCTGCAAAATCCGAATGAGTAATCAGCGGATGTAACCGTTTGACCTGAGCCACGGCTCAACGGCCTGTTCAAGGATGTCCTGCAAAGTGTTCGGTTCGATTCCCTCCAACTGCCTTTCGAGCGAGGCCCGTTTGAGCGCATTGGCATATTCAGCCTTCATTCGGGTACTGATCGGCACGCGATTGAGAAGTGCCGCCACATTCTGTGGATCGGCCGGACGCTCGGCCGGGCGGGGTTTTGCCTTATCGCCATAGACGAATTCCGCCTCCTTCACCGGATCTACCGTTGGCGGTGTGTTCTTCAAGCCATCGACGAGTGTGCGGCGTTCGCTGCTCATGCGTCTTCTCCCTTGCGTGGATTGGAATGACTGATTTTCTTCCGGTAGGCATCGGGAAGGATTTCACGGAAAAGGTGCTGAATTTCCTGGGCAGCTTCGCTTGCCCTTGACCCCATGTTCCAAACGACGCTCCCCTGCCCCGGTGCATCGGCGTAAATCTGGCGAAGAATCATGGCCTTGGATGACATCGGCAGCTTGAGCGCCTCAGCGGCATCCTTCATGTCCTGTGTGAGGCGGTAATTCTTCCCGACCATGCTGAGCACGATCACTGCCTTCGGCAGGCCGTTGCGGATGTCCTGGGAGACGCGGAGCACCTCGGTCGCCTTGGCCAGTGCCCTCACCTCCAACATCGACGCCTTGCAAGGCACGATGGCCATGTCGGCACGAAGCAACAAGGCTCGGCTGGTTTCAGTCTGGCTTCCCGGACCATCGGCCACCACGAAGTCGGTGTCGGCTTTGAGAAGTGGCAATTCGCTGAGGATCAGGTCCGGGTTGTCGAGCCGCACGGCTTTGACGCCGGGCACGGCTTCCCGAATCCATTCGGAGCTGCTCTGCTGGGTATCGCAGTCGGCGAGCGTCACGCGGTGGCCTTGGTCGAAAAGCCACGCCGCCAGGTGAACGGAAAGCGTTGACTTGCCCACGCCCCCTTTGCTATTTGCTACAACGATGATCACCGTTCACTGATAGCATGATTTCATGATGGCCTGCAAGCAGTATTTCATGCTGTCGAGCCAGCGTGTCAGAGTGCAGGCTTGCCATCCAGCAAACATGCCACAGTGATTGCATGTTTACATGCTGACATGAAATCACGCCATCCTGCTTTCCTACAGGCATGTCGGCTTGCAATCCTTCAAGCAATCTGGCCTGAATTCCTGCTTGCTGTCATACATGCCATCTTGCTGGCCTTCAATCATGCTGGCTTGCTTGCTGGCACTGATTTTCCCGGGGAAAAGACATCCTAAGCACCGCTTAGGGGAGATGTCTGACAAACATTATTGCTTGCTGGCATGATGGCATGTGCGCAGACCGGTGGGCGCGAAAGCGAGCGCTAACGGCAGGGGATTTAGGCATGGGAGTAGGCGTTCGCCGATGTCTGGGGCAGGGGCGTCCGCTAGTGTTTAGCGTTCGCGGCGGCAGCCGGAATCGAGGCTGGCCTGGCGTCTGGTGTACGCCTCAAGCTGATCGGCGGCGTGCTGGCCGAAGTCTTCGGCGTAGGCGGCGAGGCCTGCGTCAAAAAGACCCTGCAGGCGGTTGGCTTCACCAGGCACGCACGACCCTCGCGCCTGCTGAATGGAATCGAGGATGCCGATAAGTTTCTCGGCATGGCACTCGGTGATCTCCCGTACCTCGTGCGCGCCGGGGCGGATATGACGGCTGGATTCATCCTGGCCGAAGTGACCAGCGGAAATGGCAGCGTGAAGGGGACGTGGTACGGGCAGGCGAGCGACAACCCGTCCCCGGCGGGCGCTGACGGATGGATTTAGGCCGGCATCACGTGGCCCAGATGGCGGGGTATCGGCCGTGGCGTGATTGATGAACTGAATAGCACGCGCGGCGGAAGGTAGCGGCGATAGAGTTTTTGGCGCAGCTTCGACTTCTACTTTGATTCCAGCGTGCCAAGCACGAATCGCTTTGATAAAGGCGCTGGCGGCATCGGGACCAAATACCGTCTCGTACACATCCATCAATACCTCGACGGCGTGCTCAAGCCGGGCGGGCTCGGTTTTGAAGCGTTCCTGCAAGCGCTGGCGTGAGGCCGCCGTTCGCGGCGGTTTGCCGGTAGCGGGATCGACGCCATGGTGACGGGCGTCGAGAAAGGCATCCAGATCGTGCAGTGTCGCCAGCGTTTGCCGGGCATGTTCATCATGAACAGAGCGAATACCCTCTGGCGTGGCATCCTCCTCCGGGAATGTCCCGGCATCCAGCGCCTCCTGCGTTGGCTGCGGGAACGTAGTCTTAAAGTCCCAAGGCAGATACTGCACCAAAGGTTCCACTGGCGGACGGATAGCTATCGGAAGCGACTGAGGAGCAGTTGGAATGACAGGGACCGTACC
This sequence comes from Tepidisphaeraceae bacterium, assembly GCA_036490535.1. Lineage (GTDB taxonomy): Bacteria > Planctomycetota > Phycisphaerae > Tepidisphaerales > Tepidisphaeraceae > DASXDR01. The sequence goes on from DASXDR010000160.1 coordinate 30,496, forward strand.
GGTGGTCCCAGCACCCTGCCAATGTATTTCCATCTGGGCGGGAACTTTCCCGCGCCAGCGTCCACGGCGCCGCATCTAACGGCTCATGGCCGGTGACGCTGCGTGGCCGGCAAACTGCCGGGCCAGTTCATCAGAGAGGCGGCGAGTTTCGGCATCTGCTTGAATTGTCCAGGATTTTTCATTCGCGCGATAGGTAAAGCCATTCTCCTTCAATGCTGCCAGCACTTCGTCGGCCGGCTTCTCCTTGAAGAGAAAAACCCGCTGCTTAAAGCGGCGGTTCTCGCCCATCTCAAAGGTGGCAGTGGTGACAATTGCCTTGTAGGGATTACTCCATTGCTGGGTTTCGGATCCGCCCTGTTGCTCAGCGTTGGCTGCGACGGCGGCATTGCCGGCTTCCATCGTCTCGGTCGTTTCTACTTTTTTCTTCGGCATAAATTCTCCTGCTGCTGATTGGTTTATTTACCACGGCGAAGGCCATGGAAAAGTCATCATGGCACATATTGGTTGATAAATAGTTAATGACAGACGCGATGAGATAATCGACATGCCGCCGGGCAGAAAATTGCGTATGATAATCAAGTCCTTCGATACATAGATTGAGGGATGACAATTTGAATTGACGCGCGAGCGTCAAGACGCTGCTCCACGGAAAACCGCCAAGTTTTGATTTGAGGATGCAGTGCCTTGAGCCGCGCCCCGAGAAGGGGCGTCGGCCAGGGTACGTTCCTCATGCCCCTTGGCGGGGGCTCCGTGGGCGTCCTTGGTTCGACGCTCTCTTATTCGGGGCCGCCATGAATCGTCCGAAAACGCCTGCATCAGAACATCTCAAACACGTTCCACCATTGCCTCTCACCGCTGCCCATTGGAAAGCGGTCTTCGGGCGACTCGACCTTTCGCCCCAGCAGGCACAGATCGTTGAATATCTGTTGCGCGGCATGTGCGATAAACAAATCGCAGCGGTAATGGGCATCAGTGAGCCGACGGTGCGCACCTATATCAATCGCATTGGAGCGCGAACACGCACGCACGGCCGGATGGAATTGGCCATGTGCGTGCTGGCCATATCGCATGAAGTGACACTCGAATCGGTGTCGTCAAATTCGAGGACACACCGGGTACGACCCGGAAATGACGGCTTTTAATCCGCAAATTTTGATCAATACTGTAGTCCGTTTGGCAGAGTCCAGAAGCAGAGCGCGCTTCTGCTTACCAAGTCATGCGAAATTTCAATTTTGGAGAAAATGTCATGTGTGCTAAATTTATCAGCCGAACGGTGGTTGCAGCAGTTATAGCTCTGAGTTTTTCTGCCGCAGCCAATGCAGCCATTCTCGACTTGGCCGCAGGGACTTTGCAGCTGGGCACCACGAACAATGAATTCCTGCTGGAATTTGGTCTGGACGGCAACGGCCTCGAAACGCCTTATCCAGCATTCCTGAGTAATGGAAGCAATTTAAGTGTGGGCAGCCAGAGCACGTCTTATCAACAAAGTTCGAATCCATCTTTCACGTTCGACTTTTCCTTTTCCGTCGCGCAGGATGCGATCATTTCCCAAAATGCGAGCTATTCGACCTTCGTGGGGTCTGCAACGAGTAGCGTATCCCTGCTTCAGGGTACCAATGTGATTGACACGGGGATTCAGACCGGCCCGGGATTTGGAGAGAATTACTTTCTGCCAGCAGTGATATTGCAGCCGAATACTCAATACGATCTTGTCGTCACAACATTGGGTGTTCCATCTTCTGACGATGCGGGATTTTCAGGAACGCAAGGGTGGGGGCAAATCGCCGTGGATGTTTCCGCGGTGCCCGAGCCTGGCATCATCTCACTGCTAGCGGCAGGCTCTTTGCTCGGATTCAGTTCGAGGGGAATGCAAAGAAGGGCAAATTGAAGTTGGAAATCGAGCGGGCGTTTTTTCTAATTTCTGAGATTTGTTGAGGATATGGAGAAATTGTTATGCGATCACTTTGTGCGCGAAAGAGTCTATCCATTCTTTTTTTGGCTGCATCTTTGGGAGTTATTACTCCGGCCCATGCCGATACGCCCGTAAGCTGGGCCGATCCCAGCTCCAGCGGCAACTGGAGCGACCCGACACAATGGAATCCGCAGGTCAGCCCCAATGGCGATTATGACGTGACCTTGCCAGCCGGTCACGAAATCGTCGCTTTGGACATCAGCCCCACGATCGACAGTTTCGCAGTCGGCAGCGGCACAACGTTCCAGACAAATTCGGCCACCTCATTGACGACTGGATCGCTTAATAGTTCCGGCGATGTCTTTTTCATTAGTGGCAGTTTAATCAGCGTGACGGAGGATATGACGAATTCAGGCACAATGAGCGTAGGGGCGGGAACGACATTGTCGGTTGGGGGCAATCTGACGAACAACGGTGATCTTGGGACAGGCTATGGCGGCGGGGGCAATACCATCAATGTAAGCGGCACCTGTATCAATTCCGGCACGTTGGAATTAACGCGTGATGGCGATACCGCCAATCTGAATGCACTGAACAATCAGGGAAGTGTGACTATTGATGGCGGAACCTCGCTGAACATTACCGGCGGCGGCGCCGGCATCACGGATGTTGCTACGGGATCAAGCTATTTCGTCGCGGGAAATTTTAATGTGATTAACGGCGTCGCTACAACGAGCGCAGTCGCCAATCTCGCCAGCGTTGAAGGGCAATTGTTTCTGGTAAGCGGGCAGAGTTACAACATGGGGGCGCTCACCAATTCCGGATCTTTCAGCGTAGGCTCGGGAACAGCCTTGTCGATTGCCGGCAATCTGACCAATAATGGTGATCTCGGGACAGGCTATGGCGGCGGGGGCAATATCATCAATGTAAGCGGCACGCTCATCAACTCCAAGACATTCGAATTAACCCGCGATGGTGATGTAGCCAGTCTTGCCGCATTGAACAATTCTGGCACGGTTACCGTTGACAGTGACACGCTGTTGAGGATCGGTTCTGGCGTCTTTTCCGCAACCAGCGGTTATCAACAGGTGGCTAACGGAGTTTTCGATGAAGTCATCAGTAGCACCGGCACATACGGCATTGGGAATATCTCTGGTCCTATCGCTCTGGATGGAACACTCGACGTGACGTTTGCCAATGGATTTGTTCCCTCACTCGGCGAGTCGTTCATTTTTCTGAATGGGACGGTCGCGGAGTTGAGCGGGCAGTACGCAAGTATAAACGCCCCGCCGATTGCCGGCGGTGAGTGGCAGATTATTTATAATGACGCCGCTGGCACGGTTACGCTGATGGCCGTCGCCCCCGAACCAGCCCTCTTGTCTCTATTAGCGCTCGCTCTGCCGGCGATGCCGAATCGCAGGCGATTCCGGGCATGAACCTGCGGTGATGGGGTGATGGGATGGGGAGAAGATGAAGCCAAATGCAGCGGTGCTGAACGTCAGCACCGCTACGGCTTCGTTGCTTCAGCCCTGCTCGCCGCGAATCCAGTCGGCGGCCCGTTGGGCCTGACCGGCAGCGGAAATCACCAGTTTCTTGTCGGATTTGAGTTGCTTGAGCCATCCGGCCAGATAGGCGGCCTGATTTTCAATTACCGTGGGTTGAATCCCGGCATGGGAGCAAAGGAAAGCGGCGGACATTTCGGCAACAAGTTCTTCCTTGCCGTAATCTGGCGATCCAAACGGTTTGGTGGCCGTGTCGATTTTTCGGTCGAGCCGGGAGCTATGCCCGGTGGAATGTGAGAGCTCATGGAAGAGCGTCGAGTAATATTCCTCGACCGATGCAAACCGGGTCCGCTCCGGCATGTGCACGCTATCCGTAGCAGGACGATAAAATGCCAGTTGGCCGCCATCATGTCCAACAGCCGGCCCGCCTAGATACTCGGCGGCGATCTGCTCTGCCGCTTCAATCGGCTTAAAATCCAATGGTTCAAACTTCACCGCGTCGGGAATCTCGATTCCCTCGATCTGCTCCGCATTGAAGACATTGTAATAACGCAACACTGGAATCTTGGCCGGCTTGCCGGTTTCCTTGTCGGTCGTCTCGTACTGTTTCCAGAAAACGACGAGCGAAGATTTCTCGCCCTTCTTCACGTTTCCACCCCTGTCTTTCGCCTGGTTAAAGGTTAGCCAATAAGATGAGCCATAACCCTTGGCAAAGGCAGTAAACGCCAGCAAGAATATATTCACGCCGCGATACTGCTTGCCACAATTCAGATTCTTCGGATGTCCGGCCGATTGCCGGCCAAGGATCGGAGATCGCCAGGGAACCACCCCCGATTCCAGCATAGTAATAATCTGATCGGTGACATTCTGATAAAGGTCAAATGATGACATAACGCATACTCCTTCAAAACAAGGGACTGAAAGTCTCAAGGGTTGTGGACCAACCACACCCCCGCCTCAGCCTCGATAAAGGTCCGGCAGCGATCCGCAGCGCAGGGGTCAAGGAGGAACCGTCGGAGAAGAGGCTCCATGTACGCATGGAGTAGTTCCTTGACGCCGAGCAGCGGTCGCTAAACTGAGATCTCCAGAGTATGAGCAGGGGATTTCTGCTAATGCGCAGGGCGGAATGATGTGACTTTGTGATTGACTGTGTGTAAGTTATATCTTACAATTCGTGCGATGATAGAAGTACGCCACTACCTGACGGCCAGTGGCAAGGATGTTTTTGAGTCATGGCTTGCCGGCCTCAAAGACGACCGGGCCGAAGCGCGCATTGGCGCTCGCATCAATCGTCTCGTTGGCGGAAACTTCGGGGACTGCAAACCAGTCGGCGGTGGTGCCTGGGAACTGCGGATTGATGTGGGTCCTGGCTATCGTGTTTACTATGCGATGGTCGGCCAGACCTGTGTTTTACTCCTCTGCGGTGGTGATAAACGCAAGCAATCCAGTGATATCGCTAAGGCAATTGAATATCTGCATGACTACAAACAACGGAGCAAGCGCCCATGAAAGACAAAGTGAGCATTTCGCATGATGAAGTGATGGTCAAAAAACTTCGCCAGCGCCCCCGCTTCGCCGCTGAATATCTCAAGGCGGCTATGGAGGACAGCGACGAGCCTGAGGTATTGCTGATTGCTCTGCGGCATATCGCCGAAGCCAAAGGCGGCTTAGCCAAAGTCGCCAAAGCCGCAGGAATTGAGCGCGAAAGCCTCTATCAGGCTCTCTCGGCCAAGGGTAATCCCCGTCTCTCGACTCTGCGGGGAGTCCTGCGTGCTGTTGGCCTCAAGCTCACTGTTGAAAATGCCCGGCCAGCGCATTGATGCGTTATTGCGAGGAGTGCTTTTCAATCATTAGCTTTGACATGATAAATTGCACCAGTGGTGAGTGCGTACTGATCTAAAACGTAAATTACATTGCTTTGAGGGGTCGCGAGCCGGCCGACATGCGCAAAATTGCGTGAGCACAAGGTTGTGAATATCTCGCCTGAGGGCCGAGGTTAGATAGGGATAGCGGTTAGAAGTCCGGGCGCGGTAATTTTGGAACTTCTTGTGAACTTGCGCATTGATAGTTTAAATCTGGAGGAAATAGTGCATGGTCGATTCCAATCACGATGGGTTTTGGCGGCTATGGTTGTCATGGGGGTGCGCAACTCGGCTACGTGGGCGAAAAATGTTTATGTGCCGTTGATTACGCGGTTTGAACAAGGAGGCGGGGTAGTTTCCGTGCAGGTGGCACAGGTGACGCAGTCCAATCAGCCTAACGGGGCGAACATGCTGACCCGGTTTGTGGTGCGATCAATTGATGCCGAGCCGGTGGGAAAGCCGTTTGCGCTCAAGCCGGGGGATTCGTTTACGTTGCGGGATGTGATGGCTCCGATGGTGGGAAATCGTTGCCGACTGTTTGTGATGTATAACGCGAAAGAGAAGCGATTTGTGCTGTGCGGAGGGGGTGAATACGGGCTGATGGGAGATGTGTCGCCGATTTCTCCCCAGGCACTGGGTGTTCTACGCGGCTTGGCGATGATGGATGCGAAAGATCGCTTGCAAGCGTGCAGGCGCCTGGCGGTCGATTCAAGGGCCGATGACTGGGCGCGCATGGAAGCGCTCAAGCAGCTCGAGCTGTGGTACAGTTTTAGCTCGGAAATTATTCCGGAGCGCGCCGCGGTTTTGGGAGAGATGAAAAAATTTTGGCACGATGCGCCGATGGATATGTCTCTGAATGTCCGCAATTCGCTGGACGGAGTTCTCATCTCCATGGACCCGCGGTTTTACGATTCAACGGAGCGGGCGAATTTCTGGATGGCAAAAGCACTGGAGGCTATTCCGCAAGGCAATCCGCAGGGTCGGGCCAGAGAGATCGTGGAGCGCGGCGAGATCGTGCGAGCAACGCTTCGCGAGATGGCCTATCGGCGGACTCCCGGCGTGTGCGAAAAGCTTTGCCAGGTGGCGGCAGATAAATCTGAGCCGCTGCGGATTCGCATCTGTGCGGCGGATGTGCTGGAATCCGTCTGGCTGCTGGATAAAACGCCCGACCCGCGCTGGATCGCGGCGGCGCAGAGCGTTTATCCTGAGGCGCTTTCGTCAAATGATAATGAGATCGTGCTGCTGGCGTCGGATCAGATTCGCGCCGGGCTGGGATTGACGGATTCGTGGGGAAATCCGCTGCGCCGGTATTATCCGAACAAAGAGGTTCGGCAAGCTCTTGAAGCGGCGCTGCCCCGCATGCAGGCGAGAGAGGCGCGATTTACGGCGGTGAATGATGCATATGGGCGCGGGCGTACGTGGTTTGCTGTGGACAGTTTGCAACAGGCGATTCAAGGGTTGCCATCGGTTTCGAAATGACAGGACGCGGTAATTTTTTGGCATATAGACTTTTTCTGCAAGGGGAGACGAACGGCTTTTGCATTAGAGCGGTGGGCCGTGCCCACCCTACAAAATTCGAAATGACAGATGGGGTAAGGACGTAATGACGAAGGTCGATCAAATGCACGGTGCAGTGGATCATGTTCGCAAGAGATGGTTTGGCGCCGTGGCGTGGGCAATGGCGGCAGCGCTGGTAATGGGGGCGGTAATGTATTTGTTTTGTTCATTCGGTTTTCAATTCGTTCTAATGCCGGATTCGCTACTGGAGCATGCAGAGGCGATTAATTGGGGCATCAAGCTTTTGGCGATCGCGATCGCGATCGCTACATTTGTCAGCACGCTGCGGTATGTGCGAAGCCGGGAAGCGCGCGAAACGAAGCCAGCGAGGCATCCATTTATGGTGATGCTCACAGCCTGTTTTGCGATTGGTTTGGCCGGGTTCGGGGTCTATTTAATGCCAATGGTATTAAAAGGAGTGAATCCATTTGGCGCTGGAATGGTGTCGATGCTGGGGCCAGAGGCCATGGGGCGAATTGTGGTGGTTTTTCCTTTCTTTTATTTTGGCTTGCGCGATCGGCCCCTGCGGAAAAGCATGGCGATCATCGTGGTGCTCGTTATCGGCGAGTTGGTGGTGGTTGAGTATTGGAATGTGGAGATGATGTTGTACGGAACGTATGCCGCGTTTGCGGCGGGAGTAATCATTGCACGTTGGTGGACGAATCAGGAGAAGGGCAATTCGTTTTCACTTCGACAAAATAACCGGCCGATAGCGATGAGCATTCTGCTAATGCTGTTGATGGCTGGGCTCCTGGCGATGGGACGGAGAGTTGTGACAGCGGGCCAGCGCGAAGCCGAGCAATACGTGCGCAACAAATGGGGCTCGCAGGTGGATGATGGCGATGTTCCTGGCGGCCTGGCCGTTGCCGCTGATCGCGATCGTTATTCGCTGCCCTACGCCATAGTGGGCTTGGCAATCGACGCGGCGGCGCTGCTGCCAGTCCTGGCAATGTTCTGGCGACGACGATTTGTGCTGCTCAACGCGGCAATGCTAAGCGTCTGGATATACTTCGCCGGTGGTGATGTGTTTGATTGGATGCTGATGAGGCTTTACGCTGGGAGATGATTTTACGGGATGAAAGTTATTTTTGATTGGGAATGGGAGATATAGTTAATCCGCGCGGTCGTAAATGGAATCGCGTGGGGCGGTATCGCCTACCTTCTACATAAGGTGATGGACATCAGCGCCACGCATGTGGTGAATAGGCAAAAAGAGGGCGGGCTGTTGCCAGCCCGCCTTGAATTATAAAATCGCATTACTCCTTGGTATCGGATGCGACACGAAGCGTGATGCGTCCGTCGAGAGGTACAGATTCGATTTGAATGTTGAATCCATTGCCGTCCTTGTGTGGCCACGCTGCGCCGATGCGGGTGAAAAAGCCCTTGCTGCCCTCACGATCGCGAACCTGGTAGACGATGTGGCTCGGTGCCTTGGACGCGGTGGATTCAGTCTTGGTGGTAGTGCTCATAGTCGTTCTCCTTGATTTTGTTTGGGGCCACGACCATCGCGGCCTTACGGCACGTGAAAAAAAGCCGAGGTAGTCCGGGGCGTTAGCGTCACCGGGCAAGGTGCAAAAATTGGGGGCGACCTTTAGGGGGAGCCGATTTTCCACTTGCCCGGCCCGGCGTCGGCTTTAAACGTGACCGTCAAAGAAGGACCGCGTGTCGCTGGGCGCGAATTGGCAAGGAAGGACAATGGTTTAAGCAAAAACAGAACTGAATTTCCTGCGTCTGTGGCCACTGGCCACACTGTCAACCAATATATCGTATTAGGGTAGGGCCAGCGTTAACGCTTTTTCAACCATCTGTGTGATAGGCTGATAGATGCTCAGGATCATCCAGAATACCTCTGCCGCCGGCGCCAAGAACTATTTCAACAGCGCCGATTATTATACCGAAGGCCAGGAACTCGAAGGAATCTGGCGCGGCAAAGGCGCGTCTCGGTTGGGATTGAGCGGGACTGTAGGAAAACAAGACTGGGAAGCG
>DASXDR010000128.1:0-9717 GCA_036490535.1 Tepidisphaeraceae bacterium
GCATGATCGAAGGAGGCTGCAAAAACATCATCGGGGCCCGATTGAAATTGAACAATGCCCGATGGCGTATCCGACGCGCTGAAAGAATCGGCACATTACGCTGCGTCCAGGCCAGCAATCAATGGTCGAACTTCTGGAAATCAGCTGCCTGATCTACCCGGCAGAAGAACTACACCTGAACTGACAGTTGCACGACTCGACTGAGCTCGTCGAAGTCTGAAGTGCCACTGCCGATGGCGCACGGCAATGGAAAATGGGGTGATCAGGGGAATTATTATAGGTCGTTGGCAAAAATTGCCGAATGGAGAGGTGGTGATATCAAAGGGTCGCGGAGCGGCCTGGTTTTGAAAAAGGATTTTCTATGGGCGCGGTAAACAGCATTAGCAATGCAATGGCGGCGAATTCTACCTCTCACTACGATGCGGCTTCGGGAACTCAGACCGCGGCGGCGCGAGCGCATGGGAAGCATCATCAGACCATCGGGGGAAATAATTCGACTGGGGGCGACTCGCAGTTCATGACGGCGCTCTCGGCGGCGCTGGGGTCGTCTTCTTCCACCACGGGCGACACTACTAATCAGGCAGCCGGGAGCGCAATGGCGAGCATTTTTAAAAATAATTTGAATCTCTAAACCGCGGATAATTTCTAAATGCTCTTCGACTACGCGATGGAGCAGGATAGCGATATAGTTTGGCGCATATGCACTGGGCTATATTTTTCCTTTTGCTGGTCGCGATCCAGTTGCGCGCGGCTGCGTTGCCGGGGTTTTCGGGTAAAACGGAATTTGCAGAGCAGACTCGTTGGGAAATGACCACCGATGGGGTGCGGCTGTATCTCAACGCGGCCGATGATTTTGATCTTCACAAACCAACCGAACTGATTCTTTATCTCCTGCCAAATGGCAACTCGATCGAGCAGACGCTGGGTAAGGAAGTAACCCAGGGCGATGATTGGCATTTTGGTATTCAACAGATCGCGGCGCAGGTGCGGCTGCTGCGGAAGCTTGATACTCGGGAAAATATTTTTCTGGCATGTCTCGAAGCGCCGGGGAAATCGTGGCCGTTTTATCGGGCGAGCCATGTGGATAACCCATGGCGGATTCGCAATCTGGTCAGCACCGTCGCAAGCCAGATTCCTGTAAGCCAATTGCACATCACTCTGGCTGCCCATTCCGGCGGGGGTTCGTTCATTATTGGCTATCTCAACTCCGGCGAAATCGATCCTTCGATTAACCGCATTATTTTCCTCGATGCGAATTACTCGTACTCCGATGAACTGCATCATGGTGAGAAACTTCTTAACTGGCTTCATCGATCTTCCAGCAACCATCTGATCGTGTTTGCCTACGACGACCGCAACATTGTTCTCAACGGCAAAAAGATCGTTTCCGATACCGGCGGCACCTGGCGGGCATCGCATCGCATGATGGATCGATTTGCGAAAGAACAACAAGCTCAAACCAGCCAGGCCGGCCCTTTCCTGCACTATGCTTTTCTCAATGGCCAGGCGCAGTTTTTCCTCCATCCCAATCCGCAGCAAAAAATTCTGCACACGTCGATGATCGGCGAGATGAACGCGTTTTTGCATGCGGTGACGCTAGATACGCCTTCGGAAAATAAATATGGCGTTCTTGGAGGTCCGCCGGCATATAGCGAATTTGTCGCAAAAGATGCTGCTCAAGCTCACGATGTAACAGAAATTTTGAATCTTCCGCAACGTTCTGCAAATGCGCCAACAGGATCGGTATTTTTGAAAATGATTGATCATCTGCCCACCGATGAGCGGGAAAAGATGGTCGTGGATCAGGTGCTGGCGGGGAATGTGCCGGACTTTTTTCGAACGTTCAAATCAATCGGGCCGATCAGAGTGGCATCATCAAGTGTAGCTGGTATCGACCATGTGGGGACGTATTATGTTTCGGCCGACGTGCTGGCGATTGGTAATGATCAGGATTTTTTCCGCATGCCATTAACGCCGGTGTCGGCAGAGAAAATTGCTGATGCCCTGGGCTGCTCGCTCATCACGCGCAAAATTTCTGATGATATTTATGCGCATGCTGATATCAAAGTCGAGCCTATGCCTTTGACTGTGAACCGGGAATCGCCCGAGACAATTTATCAGAGCAACCAGATCATCGAATCGCAGCGTGGGGGTCAATCATCGGGCCTGCTCATCGCTGGGATAAAGAAAGATGTGGTGTTAACCAATCGCCTCCATGGCCACGAAGGGCATGTGGCGATTTATGGGTGGCACAAGTTGGATGGCAAGCCGATCCAGCCGCTGTATGTCGGGCATCTGGAAACATATGTGGATTATTCGCACGGCATTCGCCTGATCGGTGATGCCATGGATGTGGACGGAAAAGCGACCACGGTGCAGGCGGTGTTGGCTGATCCCAGATTATGCGCTCTGCTATCGGATGAAGGGCCGATCAATCCGGCACATTATTCGCCAACCACGCATCCGACTACCAGGCCCACGACGCAAATTACTCTGCACTAAAAAATACGGCTATCTGAAAATCGTCGCCGAGCGCTCGGGACCCACGCTGACGATTTTTATTGGGGCGCCGATCAGGCTTTCTATTCTCTTCACATATTGCTGTGCTGCTGGCGGAAGTTCTTCGAAATGCTTGCAGCCTGCCAGGTTTCCATTCCATCCTGGCATGGTTTCATACACTGGCTCAACCTGCGCCAGCATGTCCATATCCGCGCGGAAATCGGCCACCGCTACGCCGCCCAGCTTATAACCCACACAAACCTGCACGTGGTCCAGGCCCGAGAGGACATCCAGCAGCGTCAATCCTACATGCGTGATTCCGCAAAGATCGACCGAATATTTCACCGCCATCGCGTCGAACCATCCACAGCGGCGCGGGCGACGAGTGGTAGTGCCATATTCCTGCCCGCGCTCGCGAATGTAATTGCCGATGTCGTTGTTCTGCTCCGTGGGAAATGGCCCGCCACCCACGCGCGTGCTGTAAGCCTTGATAATTCCGACGTAGTTTTCGCACGCCTTGGGGGGCACGCCGGCGCCGGTAAATAAGCCGAGCGCACTGCAATTGGAGCTGGTCACATACGGATAGGTGCCGTGATCGATATCGAGCAATACCGCGTGCGCGCCTTCATAGATAATTTGTTTGCCCGCTTTCCACGCATCAAGCACGAGCCGCGTGGAATCATCGATGTACGGAGCAATCCGACGCCCGATATCGCGGTACTGCTCAAATATTTCGCGCCAATCGAGCGGCGGGGCGTCGTAAAGGCATTTGAGCAGTTTATTCCGCTCCGTGCAGGTCTGGCCGATTTTTTCTTTCAGCTTGGATTCGTGCGGCAGATCGGCCACGCGAATAGCGGTGTTGCGATGCATCTTTTCGGCATATGCCGGCCCGATCCCCCGCCGCGTCGTACCGATGGAATTTCCTTCAGAAGCGGATTCCCGGGCAACATCTTCCGCCTTGTGCCAAGGCATCACCACGTGCGTCTTGTAGCTGATTCGCAAATTCGCCGGCGAAATCGCAAATCCCTGTGCCAGCATCTCATCAATTTCCTGGAACAAGCCAATCGGATCGAGCACCACGCCGTTGCCGATCACATTCATGGTGTGCGCGCGGAAAACTCCGACCGGCAATAGGTGCGTCGAATACTTTTTCCCATTAAACCGCACGGTATGCCCCGCATTGGCCCCGCCGCAGTAACGCACGACCATGTCCGCGTTTTCGGATAATAAATCGACAATTTTGCCTTTGCCCTCATCTCCCCACTGAAGGCCGACCACGACGCTATTTCCGGGAATTGAAATCATAAAACTTCCGTTTTCGAAAGTAGGTAGCGACAATCTATCTGTCAAGGCAATCCAAGATGCCCTTCCCGCCGCGTTGTTTGACAATATAAGTTTATAATTATAAAACTAGTCACTGACTAGTCAGAATGGATCTTATGTCCAAAACCATTGCATTCACTGAAGCCAAGGCACATTTATCATCGCTTGTTGATCGCGTGGCGCGTGGCGAGGAATTTTTAATTACTCGCCACGATCAAGTCGCGGCTCGTCTGGGACCGGCCCATGTTCGCAGTATTAACGAAATTCGAGAAACAGTGGACGAGATGAGAGCGCTGGCGCGCGGCAAGAAGGCCACGATCAAAGAAATTATCGCGTGGAAAAATGAGGGCCGTCCGTGATCCAGCGGCTGGTAATCGATTCTTCTTTGGCGGTAAGTTGGTGCGTCATCGACGAGAATTTAAATAGTGCCAACAGCGTTCTCGATGAAATTAACGCCGGCTCCGTGGCAATATGCCCTTCTCTCTGGGTTTGGGAAGTTAACAATGCTCTTTTGCTGGCCGAGCGTCGAGGTCGGCTGACAACGGAGGAGCGCCATAGACAATTATTTCTGTTTCAGAATCTCCCGATCGAAATTGATCATGCCGCACAGCAGCACGTGTGGAATGATGTCGGCAGCATAGCGGAAAGGTTTCGACTGACAGTATACGACGCCGCGTATCTCGAAATGGCTATACGGCACCAGCTTCCCCTGGGAACGCTTGATCAGGAATTACGCAAAGCGGCCGACCTAAGTGGCATGGAATGCGTGCCGCATAAAATTTCTAAGAAGAACTAACGAGCTTTCATCACGCCGTCAGGATCGGGAACTTACTCGATGAAATCGGTAGCGACGAATATTCCTGCACCAGCCTTCGATATTCATTGGCCACCTTGCGCGGCCGGCGGTCCAATGTATATAGGCCGACTTTGTTTACGGTGCCGCGCATCTGGGTGAGCGCGGTATCCCAGTCTTTCATATCCACCAGGCCAAACCAGGTGAATCCGATAATTGGAATTCCATCATCGCGTAGGCGAAGTAGATTGGTCCATTCCTTCCACATCCACTCCACGGCCAGGCGATGCACGCGATTCGTTTCAGTGTGCATCACCGGCAATTTATAGCGGTCGAAATATTGCCGGGTGATCACGTAATAACCATATACATCCCCCGCTCCGATGCTTCGGCCATCGGCGCGAATCACATGCTCGTTGGTGACGTAATAATCCGTCCCCATGATGCAGTGGCGGCGCAGATCGCGCTGGTTCATGAACCAGACATATTCCTGGTCGCTCATTCCGCTGGCCAGCAGATATTTATACATGGTGGCGCTGACATCGTGCCCGAACAATAAATCCAGCGAGAGAAAACGACGCTCGTTCATGAAATGAGCCTGCTTCACCATGTCCGGCGAACCGGGATGCACATATTCCGTGCTTTCGCTGTAAATAAAAATCGCATCGGGGCGCAAATCGAGAATCGCCTGCATCGCCAGGATTGAGCCGCGCACACTGTGCTTCAGATTCGCCACAAACGCTGCATCGCTCATCAGGCGTTCATTCCACCACCCAAACGCCGCCGAGAATTGTGCCGTCACGTAAATTTCATTGACCGGCGTGTAATAGCGCACCCAGGGATAGTGCTCGGCGAAAGCGCGTGCATATTCGGCGAAATATTCCGGCCAGTCCTTGTTCTGGAAATCCCCTATCCAATCAGGCAACCCGAAATGCACGAGATCAATAATTGGAATAATCCCGAGCCGACGCATCTCCGCCATGATCGGATCCAGCATGCTCCAGTCGTACTCATTCTTACCAACCCAGATGCGATAAATAGGTGGCCCATAGCGTAAATAGCGCAGACCTAATTCGCGGACCAGCTTCAAATCCGTCTTCCAGAGTTCGTAATGACCCGTATCGCGCATCTGATCCACGCGCGCACCGCCAGCAATTGTGGGATAGGAACATTCAATCCCCACGGCAAACATGAATTTCAAATTATCAACCGGGTCAGTTACGGGCGGTGGGTGCTGCAAACCAATCTCCTGCGAACGATCTTCAATCTCTAACTATTTCTCGCGTTACATTAATTGTTATTCGATTCGGGCGGCACATCTTCCTCCCGTGATAAATCTGATTCACCTATCAGTGTGAACCCCTTTTTAAACAGCAAATGCGCTGCCAGCGTGGGGTCATCCACATAAAGCGCGATTGCTTTGTGACTAATAAGCGGATAGGCGTAGTGAATATTGATCTCCGCTGCCAGAAGCGCTGAGCAGATCGCCAGCATGGGCTGTTTGGCGCCTTTGGGGAGCGATACCACCAGCATTTCCGCCTCGCTGAAAGCGAACCCTGCGGTGCGGAGTAGTTCTCGCCCGAACTCGGAATGTGCGCAAATCATCCGCACCAATGCCGAATCGCCCGACTCTTCAATGGAAAGTGCGCAAACATTTCCCACCCCCTGCTCAAGCGAACGCATCAATGTCTGTAATCGTCCGACCTTGTTTTCCAGGAATATTGTAAATTGCCTGACTCTCGTCAGTTCAAAACCCGCGGCCTCGGCAGTGATTGGAGGAAGCACCTCTTCCATGTAACGCAGCTTAACCGAAGCGGGAAAAGTTGCCTATTGAAAAATGTCGCCGGGGATTTTGTCGCTGCTCATTGGTCAGTTGTCATTTGTTGGACTTGATGCTCAAAGCCGTATGGCATACCAGACGGCTGCAGGGAACAAGTCATCAATGGCAAAAAAAGAGGCCCGCCTTTCGGCGAGCCTCCTTTGATAAACCAAGGCTGGATTACTGACCGTAACCAGAGCCATCGCTGCCATCGGTCGGCAGGAGGACGCTGTCGTTGGCGCTCGAAGGAGAGCCGACAACGGAGGTCGTATTCCCGGTCATCGAACCGGACGTGGTCGTACCGGTGATATCGCTGACCGTGTAGATGCAGTCTTTCTGCACCCCGACAAACGGGTTGTTGTCGAAGTCGACGTGACCGTCTGCGAAGAGAACGTTCTCGCCGTCCTGATCGTGGTTCGTCGAGTTAGCAAACTTCATCTGGCTGTTCGCGGAGTTCTGAGTCAGACCTGCGAACGGATTGGTGGTGATGCCAGTGGTGGTGGTGCCAGGATTGATATCCGCCATGAGGGCGAAATCCGGGCTCATCGAGGCATTGAGCTTATAGCCATACCCGAGCACCGATTGATTCGGGAAGGGATTGGCATAAGAGTAGGAGAGGTTCTGGGCAATCGAGGTGAAGTTACCACGATTCAGCGCGGTGTTGGTTCCACCGCCGTAGTTCTCCGCGGTAGCGGAGCTGGACGGGCAGATAAACACAGCCGAGCTGATTTCTTCGGTACGGAGCAGGAGGAACAGCGAAGCCGGGATATTATTCACCCCGACGTTGCCGCTGGCGCTGCCGCCGGCGAAGTCATCGCTGGCCGTCGAACCGTAGTTGTTGACGACCCAGGTCGTGCCTGTGCCATCGTAGTACGTGCGCGGGTAGTTCCCGTTGTTCTCGTTAGCGTACAGCAGGATGGCTTGCCCGATCTGACGCAGGTTGCTACCGCACTTGATGCGGTTAGCCGTTTCACGGGCGCGATTCAGAGACGGCAGAAGGATCGAGATCAGCAACGCGATGATGCCGATAACGACCAGCAGCTCGACCAGGGTAAAGCCCTGGCGTCGATTGGAACGCTTCATAAGAAGCTCCTTTCGTAGGTGTCGCCGCGGGATCGTTTTTCAGTCATTAGAGATTAGCTTCAGAGCGTCTTTATAAAAGATATGAAAAGAGATGATTGCCGTATTCATCTACTAGTGCATACGCTGCCGATGCTGAGGTCTCCAAATATAAAAAACAAAACTTTGACGACGGACAAATATTTCCATTGGCGAACGTCGCCAACGGATTTTTCACAGTTTGGTGGATTGAAAAGGATTAAACAAGGACGGCACCTCTAAGACTCCTATAACACTCGCCTCCACCTTAACTCACTGGTGCAAACTCCAAGTTGAAACGCCTGCGAGTCTTCCGATGCCGGCATTCCTACTTCTTATTATATACGCTAACTGTTTCGCTCCGGTGCGTCAAGTTAATTCCTTGCTTGCGACAAGCGGTTTAAAGCTATGCCAAATCTTCAGTTATGGACTTAACCGAGCGGCGTTTTTCAGCTAATTTACGAACTACCAG
Source organism: Tepidisphaeraceae bacterium (assembly GCA_036490535.1). Taxonomy (GTDB): domain Bacteria; phylum Planctomycetota; class Phycisphaerae; order Tepidisphaerales; family Tepidisphaeraceae; genus DASXDR01. The sequence continues at coordinate 8,005 of DASXDR010000128.1, forward strand.
GGGTGGAACCAGCCCTTGGAGCTTTTTGGCATCGCCGCCAAGCCAGACAACTTGGCGGATCAGACTGGAACTGGTCAGGGCGAATTGGTCGCCGGTCATGATAAAAACGGTTTCGACACTGCCGACGGCACGGTTGGCCAAGGCGAGTTGGAATTCGTAGCGCACATCGGAGACATCGCGGATGCCGCGCAGAATGGCATTAGCGCCGCAGCGGCGGACAAAGTCGACAGTCAGGCCGGTGAATTTTTCGACTTTGCAGTGAGCGTGCCCGCGCAGAAGTTGCCGAATCATTGCCAGGCGTTCGTCGATGGTAAAGAGTTCTTGTTTGTCGGGGTTGATACCGACGCCGACGATGATTTCGTCAAAGATCGCCAGTCCGCGATGGATGATGTCTAAATGGCCGTTCGTGATGGGGTCGAATTGGCCGGGGAAAACGGCGATCCGCTTGTTGGTTTGACGTGCCATAGCCGACACAAGGATACGAGAGGTGCGAAGGAATGCCAAGCCGGAACGATGAACGACGAACGCTGAAGAAAATACTTGAATTCCAAAAAACCCGTTTTTTTCAGCGTTCAGAATTCAGCGTTCGTCCAGTTCCTTCTGCGGCGATTGAGCAGAAGAATCGGAAAAGCCAGCAGCCATGCCAATCCCGGTTCGGGCAGGTTAATCGTGAAATAATACAAACCCTCCGAACCATCGGTGAAATCGACTTCAAAGCCGGTGCCAATGCTATCACTATAAGGACGAAGAGTTGGCGATTCCCAATAATTGCTGGCATCGGGGGCCAACTCGATACCGGAGATGATCTTGCCATCGAGCGTATCTCCGGTGGCGACAACTTTAAGAAGCTGCGGGCCGGGCGAAGCTTGGTCGCCTTCGTTGAACTCCATGTACAAGCCTTCTTCGCCACTGCTTAAGCTGGCGATGAAAGTCTGGTCAAAGGAGGAGTCGCTGAGATCGGAAAATCCGGTGAAGGTGGCTCCGTTGGAATCGGGAGCAGTCTGACCCGTGGCGACGACCTGCCGCAAGGTTGGATCGTCAGCAGGCGTTTGCGGATTAGCCAGATAACTGCCATAGACAAAAATGCCCTGGTGATCATCGCTTCCATTGGTCGTGTAATGAGCGGTGAAAGCGACTTCATTGGCGGTAACATAAGGATTGCCAAAGCTGGTGAAAGTGCCTGCATGATTTGGGGTAAGTCCGCCAGCAGTTGCAAGCATAATAATTTCGCCGCTACCTGAACTGGGCCCCGTGAGAGAGTCCAAAGGGGTCGGGAGTTGCTCTGTAGAAAACTTCAATTAACCAGGCAACGATGAGCATCAGGTTATGGGTAAGAACCTTGAGCATTACCTCTGCGCTGCGGGCTCGGTCGCTTCGCGCGGCGACGAAGCTGCCAAGGTTACGCTTGATCATGCTCATCACTGTTTCAATTTGCCAGCGTTGGCCGTAACGGAAATCGAAAAAGAAGCGCATGGCTCGGCGATGCCGGCCAGAGGGCAGCTTATCGGTAGGTCTGCCATGCAGCGGTGGAATAACGCTGCGTACGTTGCAGCCATCGCGTGCAAAGCGATGATTGGATTCTGTGTCATATCCAGCGTCAGCGAGAATGGTATGGATGCCAACCCGTCTGAGAGTAACAAACAAGAGCTTTCGAAAGCTGTTGAGGTCCACCATCGGCCCCAGCGTTGCAAAGGCGCAGAGAATCAAATGGCA
>DASXDR010000044.1:0-22558 GCA_036490535.1 Tepidisphaeraceae bacterium
TTGGCCTCTGTGTCTCTGTGCCTCTGTGGTTGCATCTCTTCAGATTTGAAAATCCAATTCCGCCTCCGCCATCTTTTTGCGTTTGCCCTTCTGGCGATATTGCAGCTTGGGCGGCTCGGCGATCACCTGATTCTGGGCCGGCACGCTGGACGTAATGAAAACATTGCCACCGATGATCGATCCGCGCCCAATCACCGTGTCGCCCCCAAGAATCGTGGCGCCAGCATAGATGATCACATCATCTTCAATGGTCGGATGGCGTTTCTGCCCGCGGAGCATCTGGCCAAAATGCGGAGCCAGAGCGCCGAGCGTGACGCCTTGGTAAATCTTCACATTGCTACCGATCTCGGTAGTTTCGCCGATAACCACACCCGTGCCGTGGTCGATGAAAAAACTCGGGCCGAGCTTGGCGCCGGGGTGGATATCAATACCCGTCAGCGAATGCGCATATTCCGTCATGATGCGCGGCAGCAAAGGCACATCCAACTCATAAAACTCATGCGCCACGCGCTGCACAAAGATCGCGAAAATGCCGGGGTAGCAGAAAATGGTTTCATCCGTGGAGCGCGCCGCCGGGTCCGAATCGAACGCCGCCTGCACATCGCTGGCGAGCAGCTCGCGCACCGTTGGCAATGAATCGAAAAATATCGCGACAATCTCGGCAGCCATCGCATCGCATTCCGAGCATTTTCCGTTCTTCTGTTCACTGTCCAGATTTTCCCGATAACGCAGGCAGCAGCGCACCTGCTGATAAAGCGGATCAAGCAGTTGTGCCGCCAATTCGCTGATCCGTGCTGGCAAGGTTTGCTCGGTTAAATCCTGCTTGCCAAAGTAGCCGGGGAAGATCAAAAGGCGAAGCGTTTCCAGAGCAGCAACAATCTGATCGCGATTCGGCAACTGCACCTGCCCCAGATGCCGCATGCGCGGATCACCCTGCACGCTGGCCACCAGTGCAGCCACGGCATCGGGAAGACGTTGATCAAGTTGCTTGCGATCCATATTCCGAATCAATCTCAAGAAAAGAACGAGATCATTCTAAGACCCCATCCCTCGCAACGGCAAATGAAGCAATGGATTCCATGATTGTTCCAGCCAGAATAACTGGAAATCGCCAACTCCCGGAATTCCGGCACTCGTTGAGTGCCGGCTATTTTCATGCCCCTTCACTACGAGCAATGTTGTCGCTTCCGACATCCCCATGCCAACAGCCCCGCCGCCACCAAAACCAATGTTCCCGGCTCTGGCACAATCTCCAGGCTGAAATTCGTCGGTGTATAGATTGGCTGGAAATACAAGCCGTTTGAGAGAGTCGGCAGATCATAATCGGCAAATGTGCCAGTCAATGACGCAGACGAAATCAAAACAAAGTCGTCGCCCATTTCAGGGGTGTAGGAAGTATTCAAAGTGATTACCAAGGTGCCGTCCAATATTGCTGACGACGAAAAAGAAAGCAGGGCGGCGGATTCTGGCGAGAGGCCTTGGAGCGAAAGAGTGCCAGTCGAGGTTTGCGTGAAATATTCCACGGACATCGTCGGCGCAGAAAGTGGAGCCGCGGGATGCGCATCGAAAATAAATTGTCCACCGTTGGTAAGTTGAATCATATGCATGCTGCCGCTCTGCATGGTGTAAATGGTATTTGCAGCAGTTTGAATATACTCAAGTGGATTAACTATCCCGCCTGATTGGGTGAAGCTCACGGCACCGAGGTTTATAAAAAGCGTTGTCTTGTCCCCCAATGTACCACCGGCGAATGTATATTGGACTTCGTCTCCAGCATTTATTCCGATTTGACACCCGGACTCACCCACAATAGTGCCGCCAGATTGATCGATGTCGCTTATTCCATCAATCGCTACGTTGCCTAGGCTGCTGAATTCTCCAGCGGACAGAGTGAAATTTGCAGGTGCGCTAGCAGTACCATCGATTAGGCTAAGGCTGCCGCCTCCCGCCGACCCACCGGTCTGTATCAAGGTTGCACCAGGCCTGACATAAAAAGCATCGCTGCCCAACTCTCCATCCGATAGCGTATAAAATCCGCCTATGCCAATCGTTTCATTGCTGCCTACAGACCCCGCTGTTTGGAAAAAAGTGCCATCGAATTCAAGATCATCTTCTCCCGCCTCCGGAGTAGCTATTCTGCCGCTTCCAGAAAGACTATAGGTGCCGCCGAAGGTGGCGACAGATGCGTTAATCGTGCCGCCAGATTGGTTACCCGTGCCAGAGAAATTGATCGATCCTGCATTGAGAGTGCCGGCGGATTGGTTGTACGTCGAATTCGCTCCAACGGTGAGAGAATTGATATAGCCGGTTCCATAGTCATCGTCGAAATTGACGGATACCGCAGCCGCTATTTGGGCACTATCGCCCCCGCCGGTGCCATCTTGCCATCCCGTAGCAGGTATGCCAGTAGGCGACCAATTGTCGGGATTGGACCAGTTCCCGCCATCGGGGCCGACGTAGGTGTAAGTGGTTTGGGCGAAAACGCATTGGGTCAGTATCAAAAAGACGGCAAACAGAAATGTAGCGCGCACTCGCATCAGATACTCCTTCGTAAACATGCCCGCGCGATAAACAGGAGTCTACGTTGCGAGGGTTTTGCCCGGCAACGGAGAATTTTGAAAGAGTCACTCGCGCCGCAGAGCGACAGCCTTTGGGATGCTAGAATGGAATCCCAGCATGGACGAAAACCGCCCCATCAATCGACGACGCTTTTTCCGCGAGGGCTTGCGCGAATTATTGCGGCCCCTCGCGGCGAGTTTTGAGCCGATCGAGCGGGCCGCGGAGCAGTTGGCAAAATTGGAAGGACCGGAACAGAAGCAGCAAGCGCCTCCGCCGGAAACCGAGCCGCGGCGATTGGGGCTGAAGATTTATCTTCGGCCACCGGGAGCAGCCGAGGAAAAAATCTTCGCCGAGAAATGCACTCTCTGCGGCGATTGCGTGCGCGTCTGTCCGGTGCAGGCGATCAAGATCGACCCGACCAAAGAAATAGCAGGGGGCCTACCGTACATCGATGCCGATGTCTCGCCGTGCACGGTATGCTCGGGGCTTTATTGCATGCACAGCTGCCCGACGGAAGCACTGGTTCCCGTATCTATGCGGCAAATCAAGATGGGCCTGGCCCGCTGGGATTCCACCACGTGCCTTCGCAGCAAGGGCGAATCCTGCACGGCCTGCGTTGATGAATGCCCCCTCGGCTCAGCAGCCATCGAAATCCTCGGCCCCACTGTCCACGTCATCGACCGCGGCTGCGTCGGCTGCGGCGTCTGCCAACACGTCTGCCCGACCGCACCCAAAAGCATTGTGGTGTCGCCACCGTTGGTTTAGGTTGTTGCGTTCATGCGAAAGCCGTGGATATTCTTCTTGATAGTTTGCGCTATCAGCACGGTAGCATTCGGCGAAGATATATCCATTGCACCACCGCCGCCGGCAACGGGAAGCGAGTATTCATTTGGTTTTGCAGAACCAGCCAGCCAAGGGGTTGATGTTTCCACGCTGATCGATCTGACGCGGTGGATTCAGCGCAGCAATGAGCCGATCTTTTCCGTGCTGATATCCAGAAATGGGAAGATCTTTTATGAGCTTTACACATCCGGGCTGAAGCGCAACGACGCCCACTACGTCATGTCGGTCACCAAGAGTGTGCTCTCCGCGCTAGTGGGAGCGGCGATTGATCGGCATTACTTGAATCGGCCGGACGAATCAATTGCCGACGCGTTGCCCGCGTTTCTCTTTCCCAACCTAGCCACCGCGCAACGATTTCGCTTCATCACTTTGCGCGATGTATTAGGCATGTCAGCCCTGGATGCCGCGGTTTATCCGCATGAAAATTCTCCAGCGGCTCGCAAACGTCTAGCCGATTTTGTCAGAAGTCCCAATCGGACCCGATTCGCGTTGCAACAAAATTTACTCCCCCGGCCAGGCGTCGATTATCAATACACCGATGTCACTTGCGCATTGGCTGCAGGAGCCGTGGAATACAACACGAAAATGACACTGCTCGATTTTGCCAACCAGGCATTGTTCGCGCCAATGAAATTTGCCAACCATGAATGGATGCACGAAGACCGCACGGGAATTGATAACGGCGCTTATGGGCTGCGGCTGCGTCCTGTCGATATGCAGAAATTCGGAATTCTTTATCTAAATGGCGGGCGATGGGAGGGAAAACAACTGCTAAGCCAAAACTGGGTGAATACGTCATTCACGCCATGGATTCGCAGCGAATTCGCGACCAACGGGCCGGATTACGGATGGTATTGGTGGCACGATACCTTCGCGTCGGGCTGGGTGGGCCATTTCGCTGACGGATGGGAAGGGCAGCGCATCGTTGTATTCCCAGCACAGCGAGTCGTGTTCACGATGACCGGCGCAATCGACGATGGCAGCGAGCTGAAGATATTCACCACGCTAATCAACCAATTTGTAATTCCCGCAATGCAGCGCGGTGGTGGACGAGCAAGCCCGCAAGCGATTGCCGCTCAGGAACAACAACTTCAAGCTCTGATCGAAGCCGTGCGCACCGGCCCAACGCGAATCAAACCAAAATTGGAAGCGCGATTGATCCCGTCAACCAATCACAAAGAGAAACATCATCCGCTGCGCCTGCCAGCCAATCCATCGCCTGGTCTATCGCCACAACCGTAATTCAGCAATCAAACTTACCTTGCTACGGTTTCAGCGCGCTGCTTGAGCACATCCATCCGCTCACGGATTTCCTGAGCAATTCGTGTATTGGGAAAATCCCGCATGATAGTTTCGCCCAATGAAATAGCCTGCGGAATTTTTTCCTCGTGCACCGCTGCTCCGAATTGGTCGGTGAGCTCCTTGAGCCGCTGGCGGAAAACATTGCGGGCATCTTCCTGAATCTCAGCAGCTTCCGAGGCGGTGAGATAAGCATCCAGCCTTTTGAGAATCTCGATGCTGCCATCGACATCTTTTCGTGAAAGTGAATCGCGCCAGCTATCGAGCAATTGTTTCTTGTGAGCGGATTTTTTCTCTTTGACCTGAGTGCCCAGGGCAATCGCGGCTGCATCGGAGGGATAAAGCGCCGCAGCCCGCATCGCTTCCGTGCCAGCGGCGTCCCAGTTTTCCTCCCGGCATAAACGCTCGATCGTAGCCGAGCATTGTCCGATAGCCTGGCGATTGATCTCATCACGCCGCGAGACGATATCCTGCCGAAATCGCTCCGCTTCCTGCTTATAACCAAACGCGCTCTCCATATCGTTCACCAGCGACAGGGCTGCTTCAAAATCCCGGCTGGTAATTTCATCCTGAATCGCTCGCCGCAGCGCCTCGCGGTCTTTTTCTCGATACGCCACGGATCGGGCCCGATCGCTGAGCAATTGCTGTTCGGAGATGATATTGAGGATCACCGTCAGATCGCGCAGGCGCGTTTCGTGCATCTGCATGATCTCATCCAGCCGCCTGCGCGCATGCATGTGTCCCTGCCCCAGCGCCATGGCAATGGGCAGAGCAGAAAGCACGATGACCACGCACGCGACCCCGCTCGCCAGCAGGCTCCATCCACCGCCCGTGCGCGCCACATAAGCGCCCACCAGCAGCAGGATCACCGCCAGTGCCAGCGGAATCAGATAAAGCCAGGCAATACCAGCAGGATGGATTTTTTTATCAGCGTCTTGTTGCATCTAGGCTCCGGTTGATGTGCGTCTATACCGAAGTCTAGCAGGTTGGTGAAAAAAGAGTCAATGTCCAGATTGTTCTTCCAGAGCTTCTTCAGCGATTTTGGCCTCTATTTCCCATATTTTCTGCTGTCTTTGATTGGATATAACCAGCATGAACACCCAACCCCCCAGGCACACGGCAATGAGAAAATAAAGATTCATGCTTGTTTATTAATCGGCTGCCCGGGCATCATTGCTTGACATCGCAACCCAATCATGCGACTGAAAATCCATGCGAACCGCTACTGCGGCCATCCTTTTATTCTGCTTATGCACTCTGGGAGGCTGTTGGACGCGCACCCTGGCCGGCGAAAGCTATGCCGCCGCCGCCTCTATCGAAGCCACGTTCAGCAGCGATTTTGATAATCAAATCAAGGCCATCGGTGGCGTCGGAGGTAAATGGAAAATCCTCACTGATGCTCAATATGACGCGCTAATTCTCCGCTTATCACAGCGACGCGAAATTTCCGGCCCACCCGGCTGGAAGCCCGGCATGGTGCTCACCGACGCGTGGGGGAAGCGTTTCCACGTCGCTGTCAAGAACGATGATTTAGTCGTCTGGTCCAACGGCGCCGATGGAATCGAGAACACAAGTGACGATGTGATCAGCCCGCGCACGTTCAACGGCAAATTGCCGTAAAGATTGCGATGCCAGTTGAGCCGGGCCGTCCTCGGCCCGAAATTATCGAGTCGAGCACGCCGCGCCTCTTGTCATAGAGAATATTTACTCAAATCCTTCGCCTTCTGAATCTCCCCCAACCGTGCTTTCACATAATTAAAATCAATCCGGACATTCTTCTCCTTCATATCCGGCGCTTCGAATGCCAAATCCTGAAAGAGCAGTTCCATCACCGTATGCAGCCGCCGCGCCCCAATGTTCGACGCCTTGCGATTCACATCAAACGCCGTTTGCGCAATCGCATCAATCGCCAGATCATCAAATGTCACGGACATCCCTTCCATCGCCAGCAATGCCGTCTGCTGCTTGATCAGTGAATTATGCGGCTCAGTCAAAATGCGCCGAAAATCACTCTTATCCAAATCCGATAGCGTCACGCGAATCGGAAACCGCCCCTGCAATTCCGGCATCAAATCCCCCACCTCCGCATTATGAAATGCACCGGCAGCAATAAACAGAATGTGATCCGTTCGCACCGGCCCGTGCTTGGTCACAACGGTAGAGCCTTCGACAATTGGCAGCAGATCGCGCTGCACTCCGCCACGCGAAACATCCGGCCCATTTTTGCTTTCCGCCGCTGCGATCTTGTCGATCTCGTCGATAAAAATAATCCCATTGTTCTCAGTATTTTCGATCGCCGAAGCGATCACCTGCTCGCGATCCACATAGCGATCCGCTTCCTGCGCAATTAGAAACTCCCGCGCCGCCGGCACCTTCATCCGCCTGCGATGCGTCTTGCCCGGCATGATCCGCTCAAACATATCGCTGATCCCGCCGCCCCCCATCGCATCCATCTGATCCATCCCCATCATCCCCAATAGATTCCCCGTCGGCGCTTTTTCATGCACGGTTACTTCGACCGTCGCGTCATTGAGCGCTCCTGATGCCAACTGTTGTCGCAATTTCTCCCGGCTGCGATTGCGCCGCTCGCTTGCCTCCACATCATCAGCAGGGGCTTCCAACGGCATCAGTTGATCAATCAGCCGTTCTTCTGCTGATTCGGCAGCTTTGGGGTGCACCTGCTCCGCCTGTTGCTGCTGCGCCATGCGGATCGCAATCTCCAAAAGATCGCGCACCATGGATTCCACATCTCGCCCCACATATCCCACCTCAGTGTATTTCGTCGCTTCAACTTTGATAAACGGCGCCCCGGTTAGACTCGCCAGCCGCCGGGCAATTTCCGTCTTCCCCACCCCCGTCGGCCCGATCATCAGAATATTCTTAGGCGAAACATCCCGCCGAATATCCGGCGGCAACTGCTGCCTCCGCCACCGATTCCGCACCGCCACTGCCACGGCCTTCTTCGCATCTCCCTGCCCAATAATGTACTGATCCAACTCCGCAACAATTTGCCGAGGCGTTAAATGCGTCATAAGGCGCAATCATAGCTGCCCACCCCGCAACTCCCCACCCGCACAAAATTTATTCCCCTTTCAATATTTAGCGGCCCGTCCGAAGGACCGCGCTGAACAGCGCGATTCACCGCGTTGCTCCGCACGCGCCCCTAAATATTGCAAGAAAAGTTTTTTTCTTCCCCTTGTCCCTTGCCGCCTTGTCCCTTGTCCCTATTCTTCGCTACCATAAGGAGCGAAGAACCACGGGCGGTTAGCTCAGTTGGCTAGAGCGTCGCTTTTACACAGCGAATGTCGGGGGTTCAAGTCCCTCACCGCCCATCAAAAACGGAGCGAGCAAACGTTCATGGCAAATATCTTTTCGCGGGTCGGTGCCTGGGGAGCAATTTTTCTAGTCCTGTTGATTTGTATGAGCGCTGCCCGTGCAGCCGATTACGACCCGACGCAGGATACGCTCCCCATGGTCGGCACCGATGCCCACGGCCATGCCTATCCCGGCGCGACCGTCCCCTTTGGCATGATCCAGCTCAGCCCCGACACTCGCACCAACGGCTGGGATGCCTGCAGCGGCTATCACTACTCCGATTCCACCATCGAAGGTTTCACCCACACGCACCTGAGCGGCACCGGCGGCGCTGGCCTCGGTGATATCCTGCTCATGCCGACGGTCGGAAAAGTTTTCCTGAAATCCGGCTCACCCGGCAACGGCTACGAATCCAAATTCTCCCACGACCAAGAACAAGCCATCCCCGGCTACTACCGCGTATTTCTCGATACCCCAAAAGTAAATGTCGAGCTCACCACCACCGCCCGCTGCGGCATCCATCGCTACACTTTTCCCGCAACCGACCAGGCCCACATCATTCTCGATCTCGTCCACGGCATCGGCAGCTCCAAAATCAATGCCACCCTGAATATCGAAAACGACCACACCATCAGTGGCTCCCGCATTTCCTTAGGCTGGGGCGGCTGGCGCGCGATCTATTTCGTCGCCCAATTCTCCAAGCCATTCGAATCATCTGGCATTCAACTCGAAGGCAAACGCCTCGCCGCCGATGTTCACCAGGCGCAGGGTCATAACCTCAAAGCCTTCTTCAATTACAAAACCACCGCCAACGAGCAAGTGCTGATCAAAATCGCCATCTCCGGCACCAGCATCGAGGGTGCACGCAAAAATCTCGCCGCCGAAATTCCCGGCTGGAATTTCGACCAGGTCCGCACTGCCGCTACCAGGCAATGGCAAAAAGCCCTCAGCACCGTGCAAATCCAAACCTTCGATCCACACATCCGCAAAACCTTCTACGCCAATCTATATCTCAGCTGCCTCGCCCCCGTTCTTTTCAACGACGTCGACGGCGCCTATCGCGGCTTCGATAAAAAAAACCACCCCCGCGCCGACTTTCAGAACTACACCACTTTTTCCAATTGGGACATCTACCGCGCCGAATGGCCGCTGCTTACTTTGCTCCAACCCCATCGCATCAATGACATGGTCCAATCCATGCTCGCCGAATATCGCGAGCTGGATAAGCACACCACCCCCATCTGGCCGCTGTGGGGAAATGAAACATACTGTATGATCGGGTACCACTCCACCGACATGATCACCGCCGCTTATTTGCAGGGCTTCCGCGGGTTCAGTGCCAAAGCCGCCTATGACGCTATGCGCGACACGGCCATGCAGGATCGCCGTGGCCTGAAGAGTTATCGCGAGATTGGCTATGCCGTTTCGGAGCCACATGCGGCTGCGACTTCGTGCACGCTCGAATACACCTTTGACGACTGGTGCATCGCCCGCATGGCCGAGAAGCTGGGCAAGAAAAAAGATGCGGATTTATTCTTTCATCGCTCGGCGAATTACCGCAATCTCTTTGATCGCACCGTCGGCTTTTTCCGTGGCCGCCTCGCCGACGGCTCATGGCGCACCCCGTTCAGCCCCATCTCCTTGGTCAACGATGAATACACCGAAGCGGATGCCTGGCAATACGCTTGCGATGTCCAGCAAGATGTCCCTGGCATGATCGCTCTCTATGGGGGCGACAAAGGCTTCATCGAAAAACTCGATGCGATGTTCAATGCCGATTCCAAAATCGACACCAACATCCCCGACATCAGCGGCCGAATCGGCCAATATTCCCAGGGCGATGAGCAAAGCCACCACGTCGCCTATCTCTACGATTATGCCGGCGCTCCCTACAAAACCCAGGAGCACATCCGCCAGATCATGTCCACGCTTTACGACGATACCCCCTCCGGCCAGTGCGGCAACGTCGACTGCGGCCAGATGGCGGCATGGTATGTCTTCAGTGCCGTTGGCTTTTATCCTGTCAATCCCGACAGTGGCGTCTATGCCATCGGCAGCCCTGTCGTCACCCATGCTGCACTCCACATCGGAGGCCATACCTTTACCGTCATCGTCGAAAACAACAGCCCCAAGAATATTTATGTGCAATCCGCATTTCTGAATAACAAACCACTCGCTGGTCCGTGGATCACCTATAAGGAACTAGCCCATGGCGGCACGCTACGACTGATCATGGGTTCACAACCCAACACCAATTGGGGGAGTGATCCGCATGATTTCCCCCCGGCCACGATGCCGCAAGATTTCTCTTACACCCCGTTACCCCAACCCTCAGCGAAGTAATTTCCTTTTCCCCTTCCAGCGCGACGCCGCAGCACAGCTGCGAGATCAACATTGTTTCAACGGCAATTCCAGGCATTATCGCTTTCAAACAACGCCTGCACCTGATCCGGGCGATGCCGCTCCACGTGCCCATCGGCATACCCTTCATTAATGCCAAACAGACGCCCACGGTAATAATGTCCACCCCAATTGGCTTGATAGTATGATTGGGGAAGCGTGACAAAATTAATCTTCGTTGGATTGTTGGTCTTGATCGTGAAATTGACATAGGTCGCATCGGTAATAATCGGATTAGGATTACTCGATGCATCCACTGCCTTTTTATCCCGGAAGTGTGATGGACCATACACTTGGATTGGTACATTTGGCACCACCGTTATGCCCGAAACCGTGGTAGGATTAGTAGGGGGGACCAGAATCCCATTGCTATCATGTGGCACCCATATGGCATAAAAGATCGCATTCATGCTCTTGCCCGGCGTAGTCGACTGATACGTACCAAAATCATAATTAAATTGCTCGAAGTTACCTGCCGGACACGAGAGGACTTGCTTCGTTAATTTATATCGCTGATTAAGATAATCATAAAATCCCCAGGAACCATCGGGCATAGGCGTCCCCGCCAGATCGGAAAGATTGGCCTGCCCCGCTCCACTAGGCAGATCAAAACGCGGGAAATATCCCCGATTATCATTTGCGTACATGATAAAGATGCTCGCTATCTGTCTTTCGTTGCTTGAGCAACTAATCAGCGTTGCCTGTTGCCGCGCTTTATTGAGTGAAGGAAGCAGAATGGATATCAGCAGCGCGATGATGCCGATGACCACGAGCAATTCAACCAGAGTAAATCCGCCGCGCAAGCGCTGAATACGAGCCATTTGTGTTGCCTCCGAAAATCGCCAGAAAGGAGTATCAGAGTATAGCCGCTCTTTCGGGGCATACAAGAACATTTGATACCCATTAAACGCTTTATCATAGCTTTTTAAGGATATTTTTATTGTAAAGATCTGCCGAATGAATTAGAATAAATATTGAGGCGGAGGTGTGCCATTTTTTCACTTCGGCTCGATTAATCCATATCACTTTTGGAGGCGGATCATGAAACGGGTCAACAGTAAGGTTTTCAGTGCGGTCGTTGCAGCGGCTTTGGCAATGACGGGCGTCTCGCGGGCGGATCAGACTTTGGAGCAATCCTCGCCGGCGTATCCAACGCCGGCCACGAGCCTGCGAACCTATACGGGGCAAGCCGGCGCGGGATTCGCTGCCGGCAGCAGTGATATTAACATCAGCGCCTTGGGATTTTTTGACAGCCACGCGACCACGACCGGTTTGTCGGCCAGCCATATTGTAGCGGTCTATGCAGCTGGTGGATTCAATGTTCCGGATGTGCTTATCGGATATGTCACGGTACCCGCGGGTGTGGGGACGGTTATTAACGGCTACAGCTTTCAGAACGTCTCAGGTAGCGCTCCTTTGACGCTCGAAGCCGGGCAGCAATATGTGATCGCCGGTGATTACGACGGAAGCAGCACTGACACCTGGTATGACTACACCCAGCTGAACTGGAACACAAACCTTCTGGCTGCCTCGCCGATGACGCGGAATGCGCGCTACGGTGGCTCGGATGTGCCAGCCGATCCGACTTCGGTCCAGGGGTTCGATGCGGCTTATGGCACTTCTAACTTTACCGGCTCTGCCATTGTCGCAGCGAATCTGACTGCCCCCAATTGGTCCAGCAGCAGTGCCGATCTGACTGACGGAGTCTCTTCCGTCGTAATAGGCTCGGGGCTCAGCGGCTCGAATAACGATCTCTCTACCGCCAACGTGCGTGGGGTCGAGTTTTCCGCCGGCGCTCCGGCAATGACTTTGACCGGCAATGGCTTTACGCTCTCGGGCGCGATCGCCAATTACAGCACGAGTCTCCAGACCGTTAGCACGGGACAGATCCATCTGAATCAAAGCTTCATCTCGGCGACCAATGGTCCTTTGACGATCAATTCTGATCTGGATATCGGTAATGGCAATGGTGTTAGCGCCGGCGGGGTGCAATCCAGCGGGGCGTATGGTACTCAGTCGGTCAATCCACTGGTGCTGACCGGCTCTAACACTATCACACTAGCGGGGCATCTTTCGGGCAGCAGCGATCTTTACATCAACAATACAGGCAATACTTATCTCACCGGAGATAATTCCAATTTCAATAACGAAATTGTCATTAACGCCGGCACGCTGCACATTAGCGATCCGAGCCAGCTAGGCAATGCTACGGTGGGAATCTCCAACAACGTGCTCTCGTCGCTGAGCCTCAGTGGAAGCAATACGTACAACCAAACATTGGTTTTCACTGGCCGCGCTAACGTAGAAGGCGGCGCGGTGGCACAGAACCCTGCACTGCTCAACTCCGGCAACAACACTTGGGCTGGCACTATTTATGCCAGCGGGGGTGGCAATTATGTCATCGACTCCGGCAGCGCTAGTGATACGCTGACGCTTTCCGGGGGGATCAACTATACCGTTGCCGCCACCGTGTATCTGCAAGGTGCGGGCAACGGATATCTCACAGGCGGTATCAGCTCCAATGGCAATCAGTCCAGCTTTTTCAAGCTGGGTACGGGCACCTGGACGGTCAATTCACCGTCCGGCAGCATTTACTACAACGGCCCGACTCGCGTAGCGCGCGGTACACTGATCGCTGATTACAACACCAACAATTACAACAACGACCAGATCAGCTCCAAAGGCTCGCTCTACATGGATGGTGGAACGTTTATCATGATGGGTAACGATTCCTCTCCCACCGTACAGAACCTCACCGGTAATACTACGGTGGCCAGCGGCGGCGGAAGCTACATTGTGATCAACAACGGAGCCAATGCCACGACCACATTAAATCTTAATGCGTTCACCCGCGGTAACGGCGGGACGCTGGATATCAGTGGCAATGGAATTGCCACGACCGCGACCTCGAATAACAGCGCCGGCATCATCGGCGGGTGGGCCACGGTAAATAATGGCGCTAGCTGGGCCATCAATGACGGCAGCGGTAATATCGTCTCTCTGGCCACTTACACGAATGACGCCTGGGCCGCCGGCAACAATACCGATGTGACTATGAGCTCCAGTCCGGTTTCGGGTTCAACCACCAATACGGTGCGATTCAACCAACCCGCTGCAAATACGCTGACCCTGAGCGGCACGAACCTTATTACCGGTGGCATCCTTGTGACACCCAATGTTGGAAACAACACGACAACCATCACCGGCGGAACTCTTGCGGCGGTTAACACCTCCAGCTCGCAGGATCTGATCATTCAGCAATTTAACACCGCAGCCCCGCTGGTGATTTCCTCCGTGATCGCCAATCAACCCAACCCGGCGAGCCAGACCGGCGACACCACCAGCGGCACTGCTGTGGTTACCGGGCTTTCATCGACTGCTGGTCTGGTCGTCGGTCAGGCAGTTAGCGGTACCGGCATTGCCTCAGGCAGCACGATCAAGAGCATCGACAGTTCTTCGCAAATTACGCTCAGCGCCAACGCCACCGCGACCAATACGACCGGTGTTGCGCTCGGATTTACTTCTATTGCCGGCCCGCTGACTAAAGCTGGACCGGGCAATCTTACTCTCGATGCGGTGAACACCTTCACGGGCGCGCTTTATCTGAATGAGGGCACGGTTTCTTTCGGGCTGGCCAATACGCTGGCTGCTGAAAACGTCTATCCCTATCGCGATAATGCCCTGGATTTCACGCCGCAAGCTAATGGCACGACCATCATGCTCGGCAACCTCGGCGGGTTCGGAAACATCGATCTGGATCAAGGCGGCAATACTTACAATCTCAACTTTGGCGCAAATAACTCTGGCGTGCAGTACGACGGTACGATTAGTGGAAGTGGCAATGTCATTAAGAGTGGCACGGGACAAGATACCTGGGGTAACACCAATAGCTTTACCGGTACTCTTACGATTAGCGCAGGCCGCATTACTTTTAAGAATCCTTCCATCGGTGGCAGCAGCATCACCGTCAGTGATGGCGCTGAAGCCTACATCAATGCCAGCACGACTCTTTCGCAGTCCTGGACGATTTCTGGTGGCGGGTTGAGCAACAACGCGGGCGAATCGGCGCTGCGTGTAGGTGGCACCTCGAATGTTGTTATCAACGGCGCGATCACACTGACCGGGACCGCCCATACCGCGCTCGTCGGTGCTGACAACGCCTCGGCCCTCACCATCAACAGCAGCATCACCGGCACGAATACTAACTTTGGCACGTACAGCGGCGTTGCGGGATACATCTATCTCAATGGTGCGGTCAATCTCGGCACAGGGACGTTCAGTGCTGGCGGTGAGACGATTGTGAACAACACCATGACCTATTCCGGCACAACTACCATCACCAGCGGCGGAGATCTGCAGATTGGTACTGGCGGCACGACCGGAACGCTGGGCAATACGACCGCTGCGATCGCCATCGCTCACTCCGCCGGCGTGCAGAATAACATCGGCTACCTGATCATCGATCACAGTGATACGGTGACCGTTCCCAACGTGATTTCGGGAGCGGGTGGAATAATGCAAATCGGTAGCGGCACGCTGGCTTTGACGGGTACGAATACGTTCTACGGTGGCGTGCAAATCCAGAATGGTGTCGTCCAAGCCAACAATGCTGCCAGCTTGGGTAATCCTTTCAATATTCTTAATCAGACCACTGGTGCCATTACCACTCCGGCTAGCCCGCTGCAGTTTTGGGACAATGGTGGAACACTCCAGACCACGGGTAGCTTTTCCAGCGCGCATCCGGTCACGCTTTATGTGAATGGCACGATCGACAGCGATGGAAATAACACCAGCCTGGGTGCTGTAACCAGCGTTCCGGGTGCCACACTAACGAAGATTGGAGCCGGCAGCACTGCGGTGGCCAGTCTCGGCACCAGCAGCCTTCCACTGAATGTTTCGATCAACGCCGGCACGCTCGGCGTCACTGCCAATGGCACCGCAACCGGTGCGAGCTATCTCTCCTCGCTTTCTATCGGCGCCGGTGCTGCACTCGATCTGAGCAACAATGGCATGCTCCTGAATTACACGGGCACCAGCCCGCTTTCGACGGTCGCTTCGGAAATCACCAATGGCTACAACAACGGCGCCTGGAACGGCAGCAGCGCTACCGCCGGTGCAATCGTCAGCTCCGCCGCGGCGCAACAGGCGAATCATGCGACTTCGCTGGGTTACATGGACACCGGCACCGCTGTAGAAGTCAAATACACCTGGTACGGTGATTTGAATCTTGACGGTGTGGTCAACAACGGTGACCTCACTGCGATGGGCGTGATTCCCACCACTGGCCCCGAAGCTGGTCTGGTCGGATGGTTTGACGGCGATCTGAATAATGACGGGAAAATCAATTCCGACGACTGGGCACTGTTCATGCTGGGCAATGCCGCGCAGGATGGATCGATCATCGCAGGTGTTCCAGAACCGACGATGGGTGCGCTCCTGATTGCTGTTGGAGCCCTGGGCCTCCGCCGTCGCCGTCATTGATGGATGTGCGGCGGCAGTTGTATCCGTGTGCAGCCAACCAAGAGACGCAAGCAACTTACCGGGTTCATTAATCCATCGCTGAAGCAATAGGCGCTGCGTGATTTCGCGCAGCGCTTTCTTTTTCGATAGAAGAATCGAAGACCGAATTCTGCATCGCTATTGCCCGCGGAATTCGCAGGGTTATTTCGAACCGTGAACGCTCAGGAAGTTTCGCCGTTATGTCAATCCCGATCTGATGTGCATATTCAGTCACGAGCGCCAGCCCCAAACCGCTGTGCTGAAGATCTGTGCGAGCGGAATCTTTCCGCCAGAAGGGTTCGAACATTTCCTTGAGATCCTCTTCGGCGAGGGAATCATTGTCGTTGGAGATCGATAGCGTGCAGCCATCATCGTGGTTGTGGATATTGCAGGTGATGCAACCGGCTTCCATCGCATAGTCCACCGCGTTAGCGATGAGATTGTCGACCACACGCACGAACAGCGCGCGCATCGTGAGAATATTGCAATCTTCGCTGGCGACAATCGACACGCGCAATTTCCGAGCGATGATCTTTTCGTCGCGGGTGGCGAACGATTTTTCGAGCACTTCCTGAACTGAAACCGTTTCCTGGTCTATCAAAGCTAGCTGACCCTGCGACCGCGAAAGGGTGAGCAGGCTATTCACGAGCGAGCCCATTTGCAGGGCAATCGCGTGGGCATCATCAAAATAGGTTGCCGATTGGGCGGCATCGCCGGGCCAGCGCCGCGCGACCTCTGTCAATGATCTCAATTCCGCAATCGGTGTCCGCAGTTCGTGAGCGATATCTGCATTCAACCGTCTTTCCCGGCGAAATGCCTGATCCAGCCTTTCCAGCAATTGATTCAATCGCTCGCAAACCAGACGCAATTCCGCAGGCACACTATCGATTTCAAATCGATAATCGAGCGTTCTAGGGCCGACATTTTCTGCCGCCTGCGCCAGCTCATTCACGGGGCGCAGTGATTGCCAGACAATAAATCTTACCACGACAATGCTCCCCGCGGCGAGGATCAAACCCCCGATCCAGAAAGCGGAAAGTAAAGGTTCCAGCGTTGCATTAATCGGCGAGCGATCCAGTGCGATCACCACAATGCCGGGAGTAGAGCTGAAAACTTTGGGCGCTACTTTTGGATTGGGGCGATCATGATCATCCCCATCCGGCTCGGGAATGGCATTCCATACAATCGCCCGGCCCGGCCGCCCATCGGGCAGCTTCAGATTCCAAGGCCCCTGTATCGCTCGAGCCGTCGCCAGCGATATCAGATTAGTTCCCTTTAACGACTCTGATTTTTCCAATACCGCCCCGTCGGGACCGAAAATCTGGAAATAGTCCGGCTTGGCGCCCGCCAAATATTCGGGCATGGATTCATCGGAGAAATCCATCGCATAACGTCCGTCATCCTCGATGCGCAGCAGGGAGCCGAGTGTTTGTGCTCGCGTCCGCAGGCCGGCGTCGAACTGGCGATAGAGAGCGGTTCGTACGTAAATGTACAGCGACGCCGCCGTGACGACGGAGAGCACCGCCACGCCGCCCAGAGACCAGAACGTGAATCGTCGTTGCAGAGAAATCATGAAGCGTTTTCCTGCAGGATATATCCCATGCCGCGCCGGGTCATGATCAGCGAAGGTTTATCAACGTCATCTATCTTTTTTCGCAGGGCGCACACTGCTGAATCAACGACATTGCTCATCAAATCTGCCTGCATGTCGTAAATATGAGCTTCGATCTCCGTGCGCGAAACAACCTGACCCCGGCGCATGGCCAGAAATTCCAACAGCGAATATTCGCGTGGCGAAAGAGTAATCCGCACGTGGCCTCGCTCGACCGTTCGGGCGGCAGTATTGATCTCGAGCGGTCCGACACGAATTCGCGGCTGTTTGTTCTGGTGCTGCCGTCGAACCAATGCTTCCACGCGCGCGAGTAATTCTTCAAATGCAAAAGGCTTCACCAGATAATCATCCGCCCCCGCCCGCAGCCCGGTGACGCGATCCGCAACCGTGTCGCGCGCGGTTAGAAGCAACACATGCGTATCCTTGCCGGCATTGCGCATTTTTTGCAGAACGGCCAGGCCATCAATTTTCGGAAGCATGATATCCAGGACAATCGCGTCGTAATTTTCCGTGCGCGCTAAATGCAATCCATCTTCTCCATCGATGGCAGTATCCACCGCAAAGCCCGCCTGGCGTAAGCCATGCGAGACGCTTCGTCGCAATCGGTCGGAATCTTCAACCAGGAGAACTCGCATGCACCTTCCTTTGTACGTCAGGAAAGATGATTGAAACATGATGACAGCTCGTCATGTTCTGGTCATGTTTAATATCTTACAGTTAAACTCAGATTGATTCTCGGTTTTGCCGAGCGTTTCGGCCGCCGATAGGTCAAAACTTTTAAGGGAAACTGTCATGAGTAAACGTTGGATTGCAGTTGCCTTGTTGGGAATCGCGGTTGGGTGCACGCATCATCACCGCGAGGCACAGGAAGAAGCAGAAGAGCATGAAGTCAAGATGAGCATCAATGATATCCCCGATGCTGCGCGCGAATCCATCATGCGTGAAGCTCAGGGAGACAACATCACCACGGTCGATCAGGAGCAATGGCATGGCAAAACCATTTACGAAGCTGATGCGAAGATCGACGGCAAGAACTGGGAGATCAAGGTTGATGCCGACGGAAAGCTGATCAGGAAACACATTGACAACGAAGAAGACGAGCAAGGCGAAAACAAGTAACAACTTCTCACCTTCTTGCCCTTCACTTTTTTTTAACAGGGATGCGGTCCCGAAAAGGTTGTTGTTTTTCGGGGCCGCATTACTTTCATAAAAGACGTTACTGTTTCACGGGCGCCACGACGACGATCATGAAGGTGTCGGGCTTCATCGCGGGGCGGCCTCCACCGGCTGGTGGCGCTTCCATTTCCGCGGTGGGGAGATAGAGAATGTGCGAGGCGGGATCGACCGCCATGGTGCGCGCACCGGGTTTGGTTTGAATTACACTAGCGTCGAATTTGCCGGCGGCGTTTTGTTTGACCATGGTGATGGTACCGTCGCCGCAACTGGCGAAGGCTTCGCCGGTATTGGAGTTGAATTTGCAGGCATCGTTGCCTTTGCCGATAGAAACATCCTGCACGACATGGCCGTCATCGGTGCTCATCACGATCAATTTCTGATTGCGGCAGCCGATGAATAACAAATGGTGTTCGGGATCGATGGCCAGCCCGGTGGGACGCTCGCCGGGAGCCGTAGGCCATTTGGTGGTGACGGAGAGATTTCTGATATCCACTACGGCAATTTGGTTCTGGTCATTGAGATTGACATAGGCTTTGCCTGCGCCGTCGGCAGCGAGGAATTCGGGTTTGCCGCCGAGATCGACGGAGCTGGGCTTGGGGTCTTTGAGATCTGCTTTCGGGTCCAGCACGATCAGTTTCTGCGCATCTCCGCACGCTGCGAGAACGCG
Organism: Tepidisphaeraceae bacterium; assembly: GCA_036490535.1. Lineage (GTDB taxonomy): Bacteria > Planctomycetota > Phycisphaerae > Tepidisphaerales > Tepidisphaeraceae > DASXDR01. The sequence continues at coordinate 19,371 of DASXDR010000044.1, forward strand.
ATCCGTGCCCGGATCATAAATAATCCCGTCCGCATCATCATCTGCCTTCACGTTGCCCAGCACATCGCCGGTTTTGAGATCAAACACGACAATGCTTCCATCTCCACCATCACTGATGAACCCGCGTCCTGCAGCAGTGGCGATCGCTGTGCCGTGCGAGCGTTTCTGGCCCTGGATATCCACCACGACCTTGCCACTCTCGGCATCAATCCCCTGCGTGTGCGTCGATCGAGTGACGTACAAGCGATGCGCGTCGGAATCGAATGTCGCGTAATCCCATCGCCCGGGACCGCCGATGTGCCAGATTGTTTGCACCGCATATCCTGGCGGCGCCGCGTCCTGCGCCATGGCCTTGCCCGATGAACAGATCGCAGCAGAAACCAGAACCAATAAAGAACGTCTCCATGCTTTCATACATTGCTCCTTGAAAGAGAATTCGAATTCTTATCAACACCAAAAAGCACCAGAATGGCTGGAAGAACAATCAATACGAGCGGCAACTGCACGATCAGCCCCGCAATGATCGCGATCGCCAGCGGCTGCAGCATCGCTGTTCCCTGTCCAATGCCCAGGGCCAATGGAAGCAGGGCCAGGATCGCCGCCAGCGTAGTCATGGTAATCGCGCGCATGCGGTGAGCGCCTGCGGTAATGAGCCGAGCATTGCGCGGACCCTGCGAAAAATCGGCATATTCAGAAAAGAAAAAGATCGCCACCTCGGTGACATTACCCACAATCATCACCAATCCCATCATCGAGCTGATATTCAGCTCGGTACCCGTGAGGCGCAAAGCGATAAACACACAGGAAGTCGTCAGAATACTCAGAACAAAATGGCGATCGCCACGCGCAGGCGTTCATAAAGAACCAGGAGCAGCAAAAACACCAGGCATGCCGCGGCAATAATCACACGCAGCGTTCCGCGAAACGCCGCCCGCTGCTGCTCGTATTGCCCGCCCAGGGTATAGCGAACATTCGGCGGAATCAGACCTGGTTGATCGAGGGCTGTTTTAACATCGGCGATCGTGGAACCCAGATCGCGGCTGCTGCGCGCAGTCACCATGGCGACGCGCTTGAGATTCTCGCGATTAATCTCGGGTTGCCCGGCGATGATGCTAACGCTGGCCACTCGGTGCAGGGGAAACAGATGTCCATCGGGGGCGCGCAATGGCAGATTCGCTAAATCAATTGTTGTCTGGCGTAAGTCGCGCGGCGTCCAAAGTCGGACGTCTTCGACTTTTACATCGGTCTGAATTTGTGTGGCGATATTGCCGCTAAGCAGATCGGTCAGTTGTTGCGTGAGCGTCGTTGGATCAACCCCTTCAATCGCTGCTGCCACGCGGTCGATCTTCACATCCAGGGAATCGCCGGCGGGAACTACGCCGCTTTCCACCGATGAAAGGCCAGGAACTCTGGTCAATGCATCGGAAACTTTGTCGGCCAATTCCACCAATTCCTTTTCATCATCCGAGAACAGGTTCACCACTACCGGCTCGGGTTTTCCCGTGAGATCACCGAGTAGATCCTCCATTAACTGCGCGGGCTCAATCTCCAAGCCGGGGATAGTAAGTCTACGGAGAGCGAGTATAGAATCGTTCACGGTGATTTAGAGATTTATTTTGAACCAGAGCCAGGAGCCGAGTCAGATGAGAATTTCCGACGTGATTGACGTTCTGAAACGGATGTCAGACGAGTGGCAAAAGATGAGTGTTCGCCAAACGCTTTTATTTCTGGTTGTGGGCGAACGGGAGGGAGAGCTAACCATCACTGGAGCAATGAGGCTCTCCGGACTCCCTAGCCCTGCGGCAGCTCGTCGGGCTGCGGCAAGGTTGGGACGTTGGCAGATTAGACCGAATCCGCGTTCAGATAAGCGGAGCAAGCGAGAAGGGATAAAAGGGCTGGACCTGATTGAAGCTCAGCCTAACCCCTCCAATCAGGCCGAACGTCTCTTGTATCTCACTCCAACAGGGAAGAAACTTTTTGACCAACTAAAGAGGTAAGTCATGGCAACACGACGCAGAGGCAATTCGTGGCAGGCTGATTTTAGCGTTCAGGGTAAACGATATCGAGAGGCTTTTCGCAACCGAAAACCTTGGGATGGCGTGGGAAGCTGAGACGCGGGCTAAGCTGCTTCGCGGAGAGCCGGTAGAGACCCGGAAGGACATGACTAATATCACCACTCTCCAGGCTTTGCGTGATGAGGTTGTGGACAGGAGATGGTCAACTACCAAAGCATGTGCCACCCAGGAGACAAACAGCCAGGAGGTTGTCACTATCCTTGGACCGGATAAGCATCCGGCTATGGTGAACCGGGTCGCGGTGGACGCACTGGAGCGAGAGCTTGAGAAGCGTAGCAACTCAGATGCCACGATTAACCGAAAGCTCAGCACCCCCTCAGTCATGCTCAGGCACGCTCAGGAACGGGGATGGATAACCAATATCCCCACCATCAAGAGGCGCCGGGAGATGCAGGGACGCATACGCTGGATCAGCTTGGATGAGGAAGCCAAGGTGTTGGTGTGGTTTCACAACATGGGCTATCAGTCGATGCACGATTTGTGCGTGGTGTTGCTGGACTCAGAATTCCGCCTTAGCGAGGCTTTAGGTCTGCGGTGGGAGGATATCACCCATGGACAGTTGACCCTCCACCCAGGGGAGACAAAGAACGATCTGGGACGTGCAGTAAAGCAGACCGACCGGGTTGCCGAGATTGTCATAAAGCGAAAGCGGGAGGGGAAGAATGAGACAAGACTATTCTGGGACTTAACGATTTACTCGGTTCGTCATATCTGGGACAAGATGAAGGCCGCTTTATCCCTGTCCGCCGATACTGAATTTGTTCCACACTGCCTACGGCACACAACATGTAGCCGCCTTGTTCAGGAAGGGACGCCGCTTTATGACGTGCAGCGGTTCATGGGACACCAGAGCATGACATTCACTCAGCGATATGCGCACCTTGCTCCGGCAAACTTCGCGGCAGCTACCCAAGTCTTGAACGGATTCGCTCACGGATTAAACTGGCAGCGTCCAGAGGCCGGAAATGTGACACCAGCGTGTGACACAAACGGCACAGAGACACGTAACTGTGACCGACCAGTGATGCGAATTGCCAAGTAAAACAGGACCGGGTGTGGCGGAACGGCAGACGCTACGGACTTAAAATCCGTTGAGAATTAAATCTCGTGCGG
>DASXDR010000055.1:0-32072 GCA_036490535.1 Tepidisphaeraceae bacterium
ATCGATCAATGCTTTGGCTTGTTCGTTGAACGCCTCGCGAACCTGGCTTGGGGTGAAATCGCTGTGAGCTTCCGTCAATGCACCGTAAGAGCAGATATCTCCGATTACATATCCCTCGCGGCTTCCAAAAGCATGCCTGGCGATCTCCACGCCGGACTGGTTAATCTCGACAGCTTTATCCGCATTGTCGTAGCGGTTGAGCATGATCCGATTGGCGCCGAAGGTATTGGTCAACAGGCAATCTGAACCAGCGTCGGCATAGCGCTTTTGTATGGCCAGCACTTTTTCGGGATGGATCAGGTTCCATTCTTCGCCACAACAACTTGGCGTTAATCCAGCGAGCATGAGTTGCGTGCCCATGGCGCCGTCAGCGAGTAGCGGTTTTTCTTTGATGGTATCCAGCAATTTCTTTTTCATAACTCCGCCCCTTCGGCTCGAAGTTAAACCAGCGGATCAAGAATGCTGCCATTTTGCATGGCGAGTGAGGTGTTCAGCAGCTCATTCATGTGGCATCTTCTTTTGCGAATCGAGTGGCTTGAGTTGACTGCCTTTCACGGAGAAATCGGAAAATTCGGGATGTGTTTCGAGCTGGCAATACTCCACGCGTTTGGCCAACGATTCCAACTCCGTTCGATTGGATTGCGAGAGTAGCGCAATGCACGCTCCTTCGAGGGATGCATTGCCAATTTGCACAATTTTGGAATCGGGCAGATTTGGAATAAGCCCGATGCGAGACGAAGCGTCGGTTTTCAGATGTCCGCCTAGCTCGCCGGTGAGATAGAAATAATCGAGATTCGACAAATCTTTACCATACTCTTGAAACAGAATACGTAGAGATGCAGTAATGGCACCGTCAGGCATTGGCATATCGCGCGAAATGGAACCACCTTCAAAAGAGGAAACCATGGGGCAAGAGGTTGCGAGAATGCGATTTTTATTGCCGAGAATCAGCTCGGTATTGGCGCCGATGTCTATGATGCAGACCAGGCGGTCTTCACGAGCGAGATTTACGGCCAGCATGCACGCAGCGGCGTCAGCGCCGACATCGCCGCGGATAATCGGCATGCCATAGACGCGTGCTTTGGGATGAATGGGAAGCAAGGCTTGCTTTGCAGTTGCCGTCAGAGCGGTGTTCGTGCGTTTTCCTTCGGCCAGCTCGATTTCGGTGATTGACTGATATGGATTTTGGCCGAGGGTGTTTACGCTCAGGCGGAAATACAGATCGCGCATCGCTGAATTGCTTGCGATCACGACCTCGTAAATGGTTTTGAGATCGACGCCGAAATCTTCCAGGGCGTGCTTGATATAGCCCGCAGCAATTCGCATCAGCATATTGCCGGGATGCGCGGTTTCGTAATGGATGCGCGATATCACATCCGAACCGCCAAAGCGCTGGGGATTTTCAAAGGATGTTTCGGCGATAATTTCGCCGGTTTCGAGATTGAGGAGCCGAACAACGATAGTTGTGGTGCCGAGATCGATGGCAACGCCGTGAATGGATCCTGTCGAACGCTCGATCTCTTCGCCATCCAGGAGAATGCGATCGCCATCACGGCGGACGGCGGGATCGAGAGAAAACGCTGAACGGTGAACGATGAACGATGAAAAATCTGCGCCGCTTTGCGCAGTTCGCATTTGGCCGGCACGCATGGTATGGCAAGTTACTTCGCCGTTTTCCGCAATGATTTTTGTTTGGCAGGAGAGACGAAAATTCTCGGGGAGATGTGATTCAAATTCATTAGGCGGAGAAATTAGCTGAGCGCCCTGGGTGACTTCGACAACACACTCCTTACATTTGCCTTGCTTCTTGCACGAGGTCGGCACGCGCACGCCGACTTGTTCTGCGTAATCAAAAATGGTCAGCCCATTTTTTTCCGCGTCGATAGGACGATCATTAATGATTAGCTTTACAGCCATCGTGTCGATCTTTCCGTTTTACTTTAAAGATTCGATAAAGTTAACTGCTCACCCCATCACGGCGCGAAATTACTGCCCCACTGCACCCGGCACGATTCGAACGTGCGACCCTCTGCTTAGAAGGCAGATGCTCTATCCAACTGAGCTACGGGTGCTTGCTCCGGGATTTTAGCAGGTTGATCCGCGAATTCGAGGCGAGGCGGGGTGATTGTTAACTGAATCTGTGCTGTTATCCTGCGATACTCCATGCGAATACTTCATTTTCTGGCTTTGGCATCTTGTGGTTTTCTTATTGGCTGCGTTGGAACGAACGGCCCGAAAAATGTTGGCTTAGCGCAAACGCCGCCCATAGGGTGGAATAGCTGGAATGCATTTCGTCTGAATATCGACGATGCGAGCATTCGCGCGCAGGCGCTGGCCTTGGTGAACAACGGGATGAAAGACGCTGGCTATCAATATGTCGTTATTGATGGCGGCTGGGAAGGATATCACGATGCCCAGGGCGTATTTCATTCTGATCCCAAACGGTTCCCGGATATGAAAGCGCTCTGCGACTACATTCACGGTTTGGGATTGAAAGTCGGCATTCATACTTCACCCGGACCGGTGACGTGCGCGGGGCATGAGGCCAGTTTCGGGTATGAGGCACAGGATGCGCAAACGTTCGCGAATTGGGGGATTGATTTCATTAAATATGATTGGTGCAGCGGCGATCGTGTTTATAAGCCGAACCAGATGCGGGCGGCATATCAGAAAATGAACAAGGCCATCCAAGCGACGGGCCGGCCGATGGTGTACAGCCTTTGCCAATACGGCATGCAGCATGTGTGGAAATGGGGCGCTTCAGTGGGCGGGCAGATGTGGCGAACGACCGGTGATCTGCAAAGCAATTATTTCCAGATGATCGCCATGGGCTTCGGGCAGAACGGCCTGGAGAAATATGCCGGCCCTGGCCATTGGAACGACCCGGATATGCTGGAGGTGGGCAACCCGCCCATGAAACCGGAAGAATGGCGCACGCAAATGACGCTTTGGTGCATGCTGGCAGCCCCGCTGTTTGCAGGAAATGATTTAACGAAGATGAATCGCGCGACGCTGGAAATTTTGACCAATCCGGAAGTGATCAGCGTGGATCAGGATTCCGCCGGCATTCAAGGCCACTGCATTAAACAGGAAGGCCCGCTGCAAATCTGGGCCAAGACGCTGCATGATCACACCACCGCATTGTCGATTTTCAACACTGAAGTGCATCCGATGGATATGACTGTGAATTTCAAGGAGCTGGGACTGCCACGGAAAGTACGGATTCGCGATCTTTGGCAGCGGAAAGATTTAGGAACGTTTCACAATAGCTTCACTGTGACCTTGCCGAGACATGGGGCGATGATGCTGAAAATCAACAGTTAAAATCCTTGGAGTTCACACATCCATCTTAATCACGCCGCGCTGGCGTTTGACGGCGATGATTCGCTGCTTGAGAGAATCAAAAATCGGCCGCGGATTGTGCAGGCCCTGCATCTGCAATTTGGGAATGACATGATCGCTGGAAACCACGGAAATAGTGCCCGTGTTCAGAACGCGATCGAGAAGAGTTTGATGCAGGCTGATATCCTCGACATGCCAAAGCTCGATCGTGTCCGCCTGCCGACCCAGAATCCCATATTCGTAATCAACGCGGTAATTCGTAATGCGGTAGCGCGTCGAGCGAATTTTTAAAACGGGAATGACGATCACCAGCAAAGCGATAACCACGCAACCGAGATCGACCCATTTGTTAAAAATAGGCCAATGGTAAATATGCGCGAGGATCGGCAGCGCGAGAATGATCATGCCGATCAAGCAAAAGCCGAACGCTTTGAATAATTCGGAGCGCACCACCGGCGAGCCTTCAAAATAAACTTCCTCATCCGATTCCGGCGGAGTGTGCGGAGCAGGATCGGCAGCGGGATTGGGCGGCGGGATTTGGGTCATGTGATTAAATCCGAAGCACGAAATCCTGAATCCGAAACAAATTCAAAGCCCGAAGCAATAAATTCTAAACGAAATGCCACGCGTTTTGAATATTTGAATTTCAGATTTTGAATTTGTTTCGGATTCAGGATTTCGTGCTTCGGATTTAACCAATCGGATTTACACCGCCAGAATGGGAAGCAATTGCAGCGCGCTTTTAGTATTAGTGATCACCACCGTCTCCCAGAGATCGATGCTCTCTAGTTTATAGCGGTAATCCACCTGCACGCCGGTGCGGGTAACCAAATCATTGAGTTGCAAATCGGAGCGCCAGCCGAGTTTCGTGCAGAGCGGGCAGAGCCATTTTTCCACCATGGCGATGAAACGATTTGTCGATTGGAAATGATTCAACATGACAATGCGCGCCCCGGGCTTGAGCACGCGCTGGCATTCCTGGATTAAACGATACGGATCTGAAACGACAGAAATGACATGGCTAATGAAAAGATGATCGAATGTATTATCCTCGAACGGCAATTTCATCGCATCAGCTTGGAGCAGCTTGATATGCTTCATTCCCAGAAGCTCGACCTTTTTCTGCGCTTTTTTGAGCATACCGGCGGAGAGATCGATGCCACAAACATGGGCCTGGCGCGGATAGAACTGCAATGAGCCACCGGTGCCAATACCCACATCCAGAACCAGATCGGTCTCCTGCAGGTTCATGTGCTGAATGGCGCGGGCAATCCGGCGTAGCACGAGCCTGCCAAAAGTCTTGTCGTATACCTTCGATTGAACGTCATAAATCCGACGGGTGGACGCTTCCTGCATCTGCACGATAATTGGCTCCTTCAGTTGGGACTTCAGCCTAACGGCACGCAAAACAATTGCCAAGCGGCTCAAGCAAGGTTTTTTTAAGTCATTTCCGCAGCGGCCGCGTCCATAAACCAGATAAACTGGCCGTATTCCGGCTGTATCATCTGGATAGGAAATCGGCGTTTGTCCGCTGGTTCCTCTAAAACTTCCTTAACAATTTCCCCTTTTTCGCCCCCTGCCACCAGCACTGTTACGCACCGCGCCCTGTTAATAAAGGGGGCAGTCATGGTTAATCGCCACGTGCCAAATTTAGGAATGTAATTAGCCACACAGCGATGATCTTTTTCATCCAGGGCTGCCGTATCCGGAAAAAGCGACGCGGTATGCCCATCTGGTCCCATCCCCAGCAGAATCAAATCCGCCCCACCATCAGCGAACTTGGCCTTGAGCGTGCGTCCATATTCCATCGCCGCCGCCTCCGGCTCTATTTCCCCACGCATGCGATAAATATTGTCCGAGCGCAGCGGCACCTTCGACAGCAGCGCTTCATTGGCCATCCGAAAATTACTATCCGCATGATCTGCTGGCACGCAGCGCTCATCTCCGAAATAAATCTCTACATTCGACCAATCCACCTGCGACCGATACGGCTCAGCGGCTAGTTTCTCATAGAGAATCTTCGGCGTCGATCCCCCAGAAAGAACCAGCGAAAATCGCTCCGTCGATTCAATCATCATGTTGGCCTGCTCCACAATCAACTCGGCCGCTGATTCAGCGATCGCTTGCGCTGTCGGCATGACGCGAATGGTGCGTTCGTTATACATATAAGCACGGGATCATCAGGATATTGATGGATTGAATCAATAGAAATTTTTATTGCCGGGCCCACTGAGGTTCTTTGATCATCATTTGGAATTATACACCGGATTTGCCTCAGCCCAATGCGCCAGGATTTCTTTTGCCACCACCGTCGGCTGGGCTTTTGGATGCCCGTCGGCCATATTTTGGATGATAGCTAACGCTTCAGGCGTATGAATATGTTCGAGCAATACCTCCGCTCGAATCGCGCGGGTCCATGCCTGATTCGTTAATTGCGACAAGTCCCCCTGTGCAGCGTAAGACACGCCGCCCTTACCACCCTTGTTTGGAACATAAATATTGTACCATTCGCCCGATCCAATTTTGCTGAGCTGCACAGTTTTCCCCGCCAGTGCGTCCGGCGGCAAACCAATCACCAGCTCCGCCACGCGCTGCCGCGCCGGTGCATCTTTTACCTGATCCATGAGCGTTGGCAAATCTATCGCTAATCGCGGATCGAAATATTGCAGATCATCAAATGCTTTTTTCCACTCTGTCGGCTTATCGCTTCCCAGTTGCGTCAACAGCGCTTCGACGACATCCGCATCTACGATCAAGGGTCGCAGCTTGTGTTTGAAAAACGCGACCGTCTCATTCGGATGCGACGAAAAATTCAGCAGCGCTCTCGATGTCTCTGGCTCCGATTTTTCCAAATCTCCCCACCAGCTTTCCATCTGACTCTCCGGTGCCGGCGATGCTGCCCGCACTCGATTGGCCGCAGCACAAACCAGCCCCGCCATAACCAACATCATAATTGACACTCTGTATCCCATACCAACCTCCCAATCATTACGCGATGCGGAATGTTGTTTCTAATCTGTTATCGCTGACGATAATTCTACCGCCCGTCGTGGCATGATGGCAGCACCGATCAACCCATTTCCCTGCAAAGACGCAGAACGCCATCACCTCTGGCAACGACTCATCATTGCCGATTCGCTGGCATTCGCCGCCGGTGATTGGAAATTGATCGAAGCGGATTTTCATGCCGAACAATTCGAAGGCCTGCGCGCCATGAATTCTGCAAATCCTGCAGATTGGCAAATCGCCTTTCCTACACTGGAAAGCTATCGAGACAATTGGCTCAAAGCATCCCAGGAATTTCGCGCAAAATCATTCGTCGGCCTATCCACACTCGAAGCACTCTACGCTCGCTGCTCGATTAACGAAATCAAAATCCTTGCCAATCGCGCCCTGGCCATCAAGAAATTCTCGGGACGGGTAGAATGCCTCGATGGCACCAGCATCTCCGGAGATCGGCAGACGGTTTATCGACTGCACAAAATTAACGGAGACTGGAAAATTGTTGGCTTCATTGGCTTTCTACCACTCTGAGATGGATCGACTATGCACAAATTAACCGGATCGCATTTAATCGATGGCCAATGGAGACAGGAAAGGTCGTCTCGGACCTTCGACGCCATCGATCCATCCACTGGCGCCACACTTCCACCCGTGTTTTTCTCCGCAGTAGGGACTGAAGCCAATTCCGCCGCCGAAGCCGCCAAGCGCGCATTCGATTTATCTCTGGACCTTCCGCCGAAATGGTCTGCTGATCTACTAGATAAAATCGCGGCCAATATTCTCGATCTCGGCAATGCGCTCCTGGAGCGAGTCGAAAAAGAAACCGCCCTGCCACGCGCTCGAGTTACCGGCGAGCGCGGGCGAACGGTCAATCAACTCAAAATGTTCGCTGGCATCGCGCGCGAAGGATCATGGGGCGATGCGACCATCGACACCGCTGATCCAAATCGCCAGCCACTCCCCAAGCCCGACCTGCGCCGCATGCTTCGCGCCCGCGGGCCCATCGCGGTTTTCGGAGCGTCCAATTTTCCTCTCGCATTCGGTGTTTGTGGTGGCGATACCGCTTCCGCCCTGGCTGCTGGCAACAGCATCGTCGCCAAGGGCCATCCCTCGCATCCTGGAACCAATGAGCTCTTCGCGTCCGCAGTGCTGGATGCATTGCAAACATTGAATCTTCCCATCGGTTTATTCAATCTCGTCCAGGGACCCGGCAATGAGGTTGGCGCAGCATTGGTGAATCATCCCTTCATCGAAGCCGTCGGTTTCACCGGCTCGCTTCGCGGCGGACGCGCCCTGTTCGATCTGGCGGCAAAGCGCGATAGGCCGATTCCAGTATTTGCCGAGATGGGCTCCGTCAATCCGATTCTGCTGTTGCGCGGCGCACTATCCGAAAACAGTGCGACTATTGCTAATGGTTTAGCCCAATCCATCCTCGGCGGCGCCGGCCAATTCTGCACCAAACCCGGCGTGATTTTTGTCCCCAGTAGCCAAGTCGATGATTTATCTCAAGCCATAGTCAAAGCCCTCGCCGCCGCTTCGGAACTGGTAATGCTCAACTATGGTCTGCGCGACAATTTTTGTGAGCGCTGCTCTCATTTATCCGAAATCCCCGGAGTAAAAACCATCGTCAAGTCCAACCCTACTGGCCATGCCTCCATCTCACCGGGACTTTATGAAACCGACACTGAGCATTTTCTTTCCCAGCTCGCTCTTCGCGAAGAAGCTTTCGGCCCCGCTGCACTTCTAGTCAAATATGAAAACGAAGCCGACGCCCTTCGCTGCATCGACGCCATCGGCGGCTCACTCACTGCCTCCCTGCACATCGGCAAAACCGACAACCCCACCATCCAAAAACGCGCCCTGGCCCATCTCGAATCCATCGCCGGCCGCGTAATCGTCAACGGTTTCCCCACCGGCGTGGAAGTCAATGACGCGGTCGTCCACGGCGGCCCGTACCCCGCCACCACCGACTCCAATTCCACCAGCGTCGGCAGCGCTGCCATCCGCCGTTTCGTCCGCATGGTTGCTTTCCAAAATGTACCTGATGAGCTTTTGCCGCCGGCTCTGCAAAACGCCAACCCGTTGCAAATTTCGCGCACCATCAACGGCCAACGTACGAAAGCGAATGCAGAGTGATGAATGCAGAATGCACAATAGAGACGAGGGACCGTTCGACGGCGCTCACGACAGGCGAGGCGGCAAGGCATCAAGGGAAACCAATGCATTTACTCCCTACCCTTGTACTCAGGGGGAGGGCAGGGGTGGGGGTTCTTCTTCAGCGTTCAGAGTTCAGCGCTCAGCGTTCAATTCCAGCCCCCTCCCTACCCCTCCCCCTGAGTACATGGGGAGGGAACCAATTCAGCTCTCTGGTTTTCATTCTGCATTAGGAAACCATGTCCCCCATCCACCTCAATTCCCTCGACCTCACCATCTTCATCGCCTACCTTTTCCTCGCCGTCGGCTTTGGCTTCCTAGTCTCCGTTGGCCGAAAGAAAACCACGCGCGGATATTTTCTTGGCGGTAAATCCCTCCCCTGGTTCGTTATCGCCACCTCCATGCTTGCCAGCGATGTCTCCTCCGAACATTTCATCGCCAGCGCAGGTAATGGTTATACCTACGGCATCGTCTCAGCTACCCAAAGCTGGAATGCCTGGATTATCTATTCCATCTTTATCGCCATTTTTCTCCCTTACTACGTTCGCACCAATCTTTACACCATTCCGGAATTTCTCGAGCGCCGCTATTCGCCGTCCTGCCGATATATTTTCTCCGCATCGCTTTTGGCCGGCTATGTTGGCGCCCTGATCGCTGGTACGCTTTATGCCGGTGGGCTCGTCTTCCAGCGACTGCTCGGCTCTTATGTCACCAGCGGATTTTTGGGCGACGGTTATCACCAGATTGTCGTCGGCATTTTCTTCTTCGCCTTCCTCACGGGAACTTACACCATCTACGGCGGTCTGCGCTCTGCAGCCTGGACCGACTTCATGCAAATCGTTGTTCTCGCTTTTGGAGGAATTCTCGTCCCCATTCTGGGCATTATTGCCCTGCAAAAATTCGGTGGAATCACCGCACTCGCTCACGAAAATCCAGAAAAATTTCAGATTTTTCTCCCCGTTACTCATCCCAAATTCCCCTTCACCGGTGTCTTCACCGGCTTCCTCACTGTCGGCATCTGGTACACCTGCACCTCCCAGCACATGGTCCAGCGCGTGCTCGCCGCCAAGGATGAATGGCATGCGCGGATGGGTGTGATCGGCGCGGGCTTCCTCCATATCGTTACACCTTTTTTCTTCGTCTTCCCTGGCGTCATCGGCTACAAGCTCGTGCCCCATTTGAGCCGTCCCGATTTGATTTATCTCACGTTGGTCGAGCGCCTGGTCTGGCCCGGATTAAGAGGATTGATTCTTGCGGCCATGGGCGCCGCTCTGATGTCCAATCTATCAGCGGTCCTCAATTCCTCATCTACGCTGATCACCATCGATTTCTACAAAAAACTCATCAACCCCAATGCCGACGATGATCAACAAGTGCGCTTCGGCCGAATCGGCGGTGTGATTATTCTCGCCGCTGGTTCAATCATCGCCTGGTCTTTCAGCCTTACCCCGACGCCTCTCTTCATCAAAATTCAAAATATCTTTTTCTTCATCGCACCGCCTTTTTCTGTAATTTTCTGCGCGGGATTACTCTGGCGGCGCGCCAACACGATCGGAGCCTTAACAACAATCGTCGCCGGTTTTCTCTTCTCTGCTTATTATGACTATCTCATTGTGCATTTATTCGGCGGCCAACAAGGCGTATATCTTCACCGCGCTTTTTTCACCTGGTGTTTCTGTGTGCTGGTGATGGCCACCGTCTCTTATTTCACGGCTCCTCAGCCCGAGGAACAAGTCGCTCCCATCCTCTGGTCCCCCAAATATGCGCGCCTCCCAGCAGCACTGCGCGAACACTACTCCGGCCTGAAAGATTACCGTATCTGGTGGCTCCTCTTCGTCGGCTGCGTGCTAGCCATCTATGCCTTCTTCATCTGGTTCCGCTTCCAGCACCCCGAGCCAATGTTCTGATGCTTAGCCCCGCCCTCGGGCCGGGAACAGCACCCGTCCCCAGGACCAATTCGAAACGCACAAAAATTCGAGCAGATTGCGACGCTCCACCGCATCCATCAACCATCAGCAGTGGCGCTTGAGTGTTACTGATACGCGCTGATTCCGGAAATGATTGTCCGCTAAAAAGCACGACACTCTTTAAATTGAACCCGTACTCACTCGATTCATCAAATGCAGCGCATGAAACAATCTTGTGTATTATGCAATGGATGATCGAAACACCCGCAGACCTGATTATGTTTAATGGAAATTTCGTCACACTCAATCCTCGCCGCGCGCGTGATTCGGCGATGGCGCTGCATGACGGGCGGATTGCAGCAGTGGGCACTGACAACGAAATTCTGCAATACGCAAATCAAAAGGCGCCGCGCATTGATCTCCGTGGCCGAACCGTGACGCCGGGGTTTTGCGATGCGCATATTCATTTGTTTCTCTATGGCCAGCAACGGATGCGCGATGCGGATTTGGTCGGCGCGCAAAGCATCGAAGAATTGCTGGAAAGATTATCTGTCGTCGCAGCACGGTCAGAGGGATGGATTCAAGGCCATGGGTTCGATCAGGAGAAAATGTCCGAAAAGCGTTTTCCCAAGCGGAAAGATCTGGATCGGCTCTCCTCGAAGCGGCCCATCATTGTTTCGCGCATTTGCGGCCACGCCGTTGTCGTGAATTCAGCGGCGCTGGCGCTTCTCAGTTCTGAAGAAGCAGCCGCCGGGGACGCCGATTCCGGCTTATACACCGAGGGGACGTCGGATGCCTTCTATCGGCGGATTCCCGAAGCCACCGAAATCGAAGGCGAGCACGCCGTCGAAGCCGCGCAGAAAATAGCATTGCAGACCGGCATCACCTCCATTCAAACATTGCTCGATGCCCCCGAGCAGATGGGAGCGTATTCCCGGCTCAGGCGTAAAGGGAAACTTTTGCTTCGCGTCATGGGAACTCCGCCCTGGTCGAGTATCCATGCGCTCTATCAGCATGGCATCAACACTGGATTTGGCGATCAGCATTTACGTTTTGGAGCCTTGAAACTCTTTAGCGATGGCTCCCTCGGTGCGCGCACGGCCTGGATGGCCGAGCCTTTTGCGGATGATCCATTAACGCGCGGCATTCGCATTTACGAGCCGGAAATTCTGAAGCAAAAATGCCGCGAGGCCCAGCAAAAGGGATTTCAAATCGCCATTCACGCCATTGGCGATCAAGCTTTGCGCGAAACATTGGATGCGATTGAGTTTGCTTTGAACGGTGAAAGTAACCAAATTCATCGGCATCGTGTGGAACACGCCTCGGTCTGTCCGCCGGATTGTTTGGAACGAATGGCCAAGCACAAAATCATCGCGGTGCTTCAGCCGCAGTTCATCACCAGCGATACATGGACTGGTGAGCGACTTGGTAAAGTAAGACGCGTATGGGCCTATCCATTCAAACAAATGATCGAGGCCGGCGTTCCTGTCGCGCTCAGCAGTGATTGCCCCGTCGAACGCCTCGACGCCTTCGCGGCCATCGCAGCGACGGTGGGACGATCACCCTGGTCGCCGGAAGGCGGCCTGACAGTGGAGCAGGCAATTCACGCGTATTGCATGGGCAGCGCCTATGCCGGCTTCGCCGAGAATTGGAGCGGATCGCTCGAAGCAGGAAAAGTCGCGGATTTTGTGGTGCTGAGCGAGGACATCACCCAACTGCCGCCAGAACGGATTACGCAGGTGAAGGCTGAGCAGGTTTGGATCGACGGCAAGAAAGCGGGCTAAGGCCTTGATGTTGAAGCGGGCTGGGCTCGATTCTTCGCATCTTGCGCGATGAGACGCTGTAGCCCAGCCGGATTATTGATGTCGATATGCCCATCGCGAAATAGGGCGTTGGCCGCCTTATGGTCCTGGTCTGGTTCTTTGTCGTAGAGAACCGTGCGGTCAGGGGAATCGGCAGTGGTCAGGCCTTTGCCAATGTAAATGTAATCTGAATTTTTGTTGATCCACGCTGCTTGATCCTCATCGCTCTTGTTCGCGAAATCGGTCGGCATATGCGTAGTGCTTGATGGGCATAGAAATGCTCGGGGATTAACCTGTTCAGCCAAAAACAATGTACCGAGATCGGAAGGATATTTGCCATGGTGATCTTTACAATAAATCACAATGGCTCGGTTTATTTCCGTCATGTTAGTGGCGCATGCGATGGCTTCTCGAAAAAATTTCTCGCGGCTCTGTTGATCGCTTGCGGACGTCGTTGTCGGAGCAGTGAGCGTTGTTGGTTTGACCGGTAGCCCCACTATGGAAATATTCTGTCCGCGCGTAGGCCGGGCCAGAATAAATACCTCAGCGCCCGCGGGGACCAGCACACAAGCACCCAGGACTAATGCTGCAACTTTCAGTTTGGCGGTGAACGTCATGGTCTGGCCTCCTTTGGCGAGGATGGAAATACTCGCAGCCGGATTGGCAGCGACGGTGTGGCAGGATGCAATCAATCCAGCCGGCGCCGTCGGAGAAATTTTGGCGAGCAGCGCAGCGCTCAATGAAGCCGCGGGAACGGTCATGCCCTGCCGAGCCAGCAATTTGCGCAATTGCTCGGTCGCTTTGCCAACCCGCTTGCGCGCTGCCTCTTCCGAAACGCCCAGCGATTGGCCGACTTGCGCGAAATTCTTCTGCTGATAAAACCGGAGCAAAACCGCCTGGGCGAGCCGGCGCGGGTAGGCGATGCGCCATTTCATCGAGCACGGGGGCGATTTGCTCCCAGAATTCGGCCGGATCAGAATTCGCGTAATCCTTCATCATCGCGGCGTATTTCCTCTTGTGCTTATCTCGCCGATTTCTAGCGCGCAAGGCATGCATGCACGAATAGCGCGTCGCTCGAAAAAGCCACGGTCCCAACGCACTTCCGTCAATTCGGCTGGCTTTACGTGAGAGTGTGAGAAACACCGCCTGGGTTATGTCCTCGGCCGATTGTCGATCGCGCGCAATCCGCAGGCTCGCCGCATAAACCCACCCCGCATGACGTGAAACCAATTGGGTAAACGCGTCTTGAGAACCCTCCTGAACATACTGCTCGAGAAGCATGGCGTCGGTCATCATGGTCAATCCACAGAATAAACGCCCGACCAAATCAAAAGCGGAATGGAATTCCTGATTTTGTCCAATGCTAGACGCATCGTGTAAATAATCCTATTCTTCCTCAATCAATGCCCCAGAATTATCTCATCACCGGCGGCGCAGGATTTATCGGCTCCCATCTCGCCGAGCTGCTGCTCAATCAAGGCCACAGCGTCTCCATCCTCGATAACCTCTCGACCGGCCGCCGCGAAAACATCGCGCATCTCCTCGGCAATCCCAAATTGCAATTCATCCAGGGCACCGTTGAAGATCACAAAACGGTCACCGAGTTGATGCAAAAATCCGACGCCTGCTTCCATCTGGCCAGCGCAGTCGGGGTGCAACTGATCGTCGACAAGCCCGTCGAAACCATCCGCACCATCATCGGCGGCACCGAAGTCGTTCTCGAAGCCGCCCGCCAATTTCGCAAGCCGGTGCTGATCACCAGTTCCTCCGAAGTCTACGGCAAAGGCTCCAAGGTCCCCTTCGCCGAAGACGACGACGTAGTCATGGGCTCCACGCGTCATTCGCGCTGGTGCTACGCCTATTCCAAAGGGATTGATGAATTTCTCGCCCTCGCCCACCACCAGCAATTTGGCCTGCCCACCATCATCGTCCGCCTTTTCAATACCGTCGGCCCCCGACAAATCGGCATGTACGGCATGGTCCTCCCGCGCTTCGTCGCTGCCGCCTTGAAAAACGAACCATTAAAAGTCTATGGCACCGGCAAGCAAACCCGCTGCTTCTGCCACGTCGTTGATGTTGCACAAACTCTTATCCAGCTTATGTCAGAACCCAAAGCCATTGGCGGTGTTTTCAACCTCGGCTCCGAAGAAGAAATCAGCATGGAAGCTCTCGCCCACCGTGTAATCCAAATCACCAGGTCCAAATCCGCCCTCGAATTTATTCCCTACGAACAAGCCTATGGCCGGTCTTTCGATGACCTGCCGCGCCGAGTCCCCAGCTTGGCTAACCTTCGTCATATCATCAATTTCCAGCCCCGCTTTAATTTGGATCAGATTATCGAATCTGTCATCGCTGACCAGAAAATTGCTTAAAACTAATCTAACCTTTATTGAGTAACCCCCTGTTTTCGCCGAAGTTATCGCTAGTCAGATTCCGCGCTTTGATAAACCAGAAGCCAAGCGCGTTCGTATGAGCTACAATGAATGCCCGTTGGGCACGGTGATGACCACATGATTGCTCAAAGTATTGTCTTACAACCTCTTTCAGCTGATCAGGTTCTATCACCTTATATTTACGTTCTGTACGTCTCGTTTTTGGTCACGCTGGTCTTCACGCCCATTATGCGGATGGTGGCTCTTCATTATGGGATCATCGATAATCCAGATCGGACTAGGAAATTGCACCTTCGTCCGATAGCCTATTTAGGGGGGGTGGCAGTTTTTCTGGGATGGATTGCGGGGTTGGCGGTGTCAACCTTTTTGCGGCTGCATACTTCCGACCCTTCGCAGCCGCAGCCAGTGGTGATGAAATTTTCGATTGTCTGCGGGGCGTGCATCATCGTGTTACTGGGGTTGTGGGATGACATCATTTCGCTCAAGCCGATTTTCAAAATCTGTGGGCAGGTTTTTGCAGCGGTTTTTCTTTTGGCAGATGGGATTGGAACGCATTGCCTGGAACCGGTCCTGCTGCCGATGAGCCAGGCGCTCCAATCGCGTTTTGGATTGCCCCTCTTGCCAATCAGCGTGATTACCGTTGCGTCGTGTTGCTTGGTGGTGGCGATGGTGGTGGGGTGTTGTAATGCGTCCAACTTAATCGATGGGCTGGATGGGCTGTGCGGCGGGGTTACCGCGATTATCGCTGGGGGGCTATTGTTCCTGGCGATTCACCTGGCCATGAACAGTCGCGGGCTGAATGCGAATTGGGATGGCATTCGTGTAGTGGTTGCGCTGGCGCTGATGGGGGCGGTGCTGGGGTTTGTGCCGTTCAATTTTAATCCTGCTTCGATCTTCATGGGGGATACGGGGTCAATGTTTCTGGGATTTGTCTGCGCCGTGCTGATTATGCTCATGGCGCAGGAGGAACACCCCAAGTGGTTCCTGGCAGCGATGGTGATGTTTGCACTGCCCGTGCTGGATACGGTCCTGGCATTCACGAGGCGATGGCTGGCGGGCAGATCAATCTTCAGCGCGGATCGGTATCACTTTCATCATCAGCTTCTATCGCGCGGATACACCGTGCGCAAGACGGTGCTGATCAGCTATGGATTGGCAGCCTTTTTTGCATTAATGGGCGCTTCGATCGTGATGGTGAGAACGCGCTACTCGATCGCATTTTGGCTGATCATTTTCAGCTACATCGTGGTGGCAGCTTATAAGATGGGGATGATTCACGAGCGTCCCGCCGTTGCGACGCCGGGCAATTTGGCGCAATCCGAGCAGGAAATAAGCACGAATCTCAATACTGAGAGCGTTCTGGAAGTGCCGGAAACATTGCAAAACGACGGCAAAACGGTTAATTCAGAGAATGCATCATCCCCTTGGGATGCAGCGGCAACCGCCTCACGCGGCTAAAATAGTTTTTGGTACTGGTTCATGCTGAACTAGAACGGCGAGCGAGTTCGCCGGCTAACAGAAAATTTCCAAAATGAACTGGCAATAAGTTTCAGGGGTCATTCGGGAGCTTAGATCATGGATGTAACAGTTATCGGTTGTGGCTACGTCGGTCTGGTGACGGGAACGTGCCTGGCATCGCTTGGGCACACCGTGCGCGGCGTGGAGAAAGACGCCAAGAAGCTCAAGATGCTGCAGGATGGGCACTGCCCAATCTTCGAGCCGGGGTTGCAGGAATTGATGCAGGAAAATTACGCCTCGGGCCAATTGCAATTCACGCATGATGTCAGAGCAGCGGTGAAAGACGCGGAAGTGGTTTTCCTCTGCGTGGGGACGCCATCGCTACCGGATGGCACGGTGGACATGAGCTATCTGAAAGATGCGGGGAAAGAAGTGTGCGATGCGCTGGCGGATTCGCGCCCGGAAAATTCGATGGTAGTGATTGTCGTCAAATCCACCGTTCCCGCGGGAACCAATCGCAAGCTGCACCAATATCTCCGCGAGCAGACCAAAGCCCATATGCAGGTGGTTTCGAATCCCGAATTCCTTAAGGAAGGCACTGCCGTTGAAGACTGCATGAATCCCGATCGCATCGTCATTGGCAGCGAAAATTCGCCCGAGGCAGTTTTGGTCATGCGGCGGCTTTATCATCCGCTGGTGAAACCGGACCGCGAAGATATTTCGTTTTTGACGATGGGGTGGGAATCAGCGGAGCTAACGAAATACGCAGCGAATTCGATGCTGGCCGCACGCATCTCGTTCATGAATGAGATGACGATTCTGTGCGAGCATTACGGGGCAGATATTGAGGAAATCCGCAAAGGGATCGGGACGGATAGCCGAATCGGCATGGCATTTCTCAAAGCCGGCTGCGGGTACGGCGGGTCGTGCTTCCCCAAAGACGTGGCCGCAATGGAACACATTTCCAAGGCTGCGAATCATGAATCGCTTTTCGTCCACGCAATTCAGACGATTAATAAAAATCAGAAGAAGCGATTTGTGGACAAGATCATCCAGAAGCTTGGCCGGCCCATTCAGGGGGCGACCATTGGCGTTTGGGGGTTGGCGTTTAAAGCAGACACCGATGATATTCGTGAATCAGCTGCCTTGGATGTGATCCGCTATCTGCTGGATAACGGCGCAACCGTGAAAGCGACGGATCCCAAGGCGATGGAGAATATGAAGCAAGTGTTCAAGGATGACGTGCAGTGGTGCAGCGATCCCGTCGCCGCAGCCGTGGGAGCCGATGCGGTAGCATTGCTGACGGATTGGCCGCAGTATTCCACGCTGCCTTTCCGACGCATCGCAGCGACGATGAATCAACCAATCATTTTCGACGGCCGCAATTGCCTGCGGCACGATGTAATGCGTGAGAATGGATTTCAGTATTATCCGATGGGAAGGCCTTGCATTGAGAAGGAATCTTGGCTGAAGCAGCGGACATAGATGCGCGCTGCTGGTTTGGACATTAGGCTAGTAAAGCAATTAATCTTTCGGTGGCTTAGGGGTATCTGGTTTTACCACGGGCATCGCTTCGCCTTTGTGCAGCTCAACGGTTTCGCCATCGTTGTCGATTATTGAAGTTCGGTTGGTGCGGCGGTCGGAGATGAGGAAGCCAACGGGGAGGGGCGGTAGAAAAATTCCGCTGCGGAATTTGGGGTCGTTTACTACAATGTTGTCGGCGTGATAGGTCAGGCGGCTACCAGGGCCAATAATGCTTTCTTCGCAAACGCCCTGGATGGGAAACCAGATGCCGGGGGCGGCTTCGGTCCAGGCGGTGGCATTGGCCTGGATAGTTTGGATGCCTGCTTGCTGGGTATATTTGTTTCCGTATCGCACCAGCGCATAACCGCGCTGGGGGTCAAACCACCACTCCATTTCACAGGTGATTTGCGGCGGCATAGGGTTGAAAAAAATCATGCCGACACAGTCTACACCATTTACTTTTCCTTTGACCAGACGGCAGCTGGCGGCGGGGGGAAGCGGGGCTTTGTAGAGAAGAGACATGTACTCGGATAGAGGGCGCCGGGGATGGGGTGGGGTGGTGTCTTCTCCATCCATCACTGCAAACTGCGGCGTAAAAGCCAGGCCGGTGATGTAGCGGATGAATCTTCCGCCCCATTCCAGCGGAGGTTTGCGGTCGACGATAACGTAGCGATCCGGCGTTTGCGGGGGCGCGGATAATTTCCCATCGCTACTACGTTGAATCAGGGACGAGCCCAATCTGATCATTCTGCTTTCGTGGCCGTCGAAGCCAGTATCAATGGATTCATCAATCCATCCATGCGCGCCGTTGCCCGTCCAGTCCATCACATGGTGCTTGAAATAAACGCGCGCTTTGCCGTTGACATTTCCATCGAACCAAGCGGAGCCTTCATCGGCGGCGGGCATGCGCTGCCATATAGGGTTGCTGCGCGTGCGCTCTTCAATGGTGGTTTGGAAATGCATGATATGGATATTTTTAATTTGCGTCTCAGCAGCTTTGACGTGGGCGAAGAAATCATCAAAGCTGATAGTGGCAGGTTGCAGATGGTCGACGGGGCCGAGAAGGTTGTTCGGTTCCAGAGGCGGTGGCGATGTCGGTATAGGCGAACGAGCGGCTACGATGCCGACTAGAATCACCGCGGCAACGCCTCCTCCGACAAGGAGAGGTCCGAGCTTAATAGGATGTAGCTTCTTGAGCACTGGACCAATGATATCGTGGACAAGAGATGAAGCGTTTGCGTTAAGGATTTGACCAACCAATTTGCTGCTAGTTGTGCCGCCAACATTTAGCAATAGTGTTGCGCCGAGTAAATCGGCTGGATGGCAAATGTGCTCAGCGAAAAGTAGATTGCGGAGCTTTTCGATTGCCCGCTCCACGCGCTTACGGGCAGCTTCTTCGGCGATATTCATCTCCGCAGCAATTTCGGCGAAAGAACGCTGGGCGTAAAATCGCAGCAAAATTATTTCGCGATCGTGCTGGCGGAGGCGGTTTATCATGTGTTCGAGTAGCGGAGCGACAGTCGGCCAAATATCAGCATCGGTGCGAGTACTTTCGTAGCGTTGCATGGCGGCTTGCTCCTCTCTTCTTTTTTGTCTGGCTTCCCGGCGGGCGATTTCTTTGGTAGCCAAGAGAGTGGTCCGATAGAGCCAGCCAGCAAGATGGACGGAATTGCTCAGTGATCGGGCTTTACGGAGCAGCACGAAGAAAACCGCTTGCGCAGCATCTTCGGCGAGAGTTTGATTGTGCAATTGGCGTCTGGCGAGACTCAGTATCCATCCGCTATGACGAGCAACGATTGCTTCAAAAGCCGCTGTGTCTCCGTTAGCGAAACGTTCGAGCAATTCTCGGTCGGTGATCATTTCCACAATAAGATACGACCATGGGTAGGAGAATGTGACAGAAATCTACCTTGATAAATGCATTAGAAAACCTCAAAGCAAGACCGTTAGCTTTTGAGGAGATGGGCGCTTGTCAGGATTCTTAATTGTTACCCCTCATCCTGCTCCTTCAACTTCGCCAGCACGCTGAAATCTTCCAGCGTTGTCGTATCGCCCTGCACTTTTCCGGTGGTGGCGAGTTCCTTGAGCAAACGCCGCATGATTTTGCCGGAGCGGGTTTTGGGCAATGAATCGGTGAAGCGGATTTGGTCCGGGGTGGCTAGGGCGCCGATTTGATTGCGAACTTGCTGGGTGAGCTGTTTTTTCAGGTCTTCCGATGGTTGGAAATTGGAGCGCAACGTCACGAAGGCAGCGATCCCCTGGCCCTTCATTTCGTGCTGCATGCCGACGACGGCGGCTTCGGCGACGGCGGCGTGAGACACGAGAGCCGATTCGACTTCCGCGGTGCCGAGGCGATGGCCGGAGACATTCAGCACATCGTCGATTCGGCCCATGATCCAGAAATAACCGTCCGCATCTCTGCGTGCTCCGTCGCCGGTGAAATACATGCCGGGGATGTCGGACCAATATTGTTTCTGGTATCGCTCGGGGTCGTTGAAGATGCCCCGGAGCATGGAGGGCCAAGGCTTGCGGATGACGAGCAGGCCGCCCTGGTTGGGGCCAAGCTCTTTTCCCTGGCGATCGACGATAGCCGCATCGACGCCGAAGAAGGGAAGGGTAGCGGTGCCAGGCTTGGTCGGTGTAGCGCCAGGCAATGGCGTGATCATGATCATGCCGGTTTCGGTTTGCCACCAGGTGTCTACGATTGGGCATTTATCATGGCCGATCACTTCGCGGTACCACATCCACGCTTCGGGGTTGATCGGCTCGCCGACGCTGCCCAGCAGGCGCAGTGTGGAGAGATTGTGTTTGTCGACCAGCTCGCGGCCCGCGCGCATGAAGGCGCGGATCGCGGTGGGAGCAGTATAAAACACTGTGACCTTGTGGCGTTCGATGATGGACCAGAAGCGCGAGAAGTCGGGAAAGTTGGGAGCGCCTTCGTACATGAGCGCCGTTGCGCCGTTGGCGAGCGGGCCATAGACGATGTAGGAATGGCCAGTGACCCAGCCAACGTCGGCGGTGCACCAGTAGATATCATTTTCTTTCAAATCGAAAACATATTTGGTGGTAATGTAGCAGCCAACCATATAGCCACCAGTGGTGTGGATGATGCCTTTGGGTTTGCCGGTAGAGCCGGAGGTATAGAGGACGTAGAGCAGGTCTTCGGAGTCCATCGGCTCGGCGGGGCATTCGGTGGATTGGCCAACGATGGCGTCATTCCACCATACGTCGCGGCCCTGCTGCATATTTATTTCGCTGCCGGTGTGTTTCAGCACGACCACGTTCTGAATCAGATCAGTTTTCTTGAGCGCTTCATCCACGTTGGCTTTGAGCGCGACGACCTGGCCACGGCGATTGCCACCGTCAGCGGTGATAATGATGCTGGATTTGGCGTCTTCTACACGATCGGCAATCGCCTGAGATGAAAAGCCGCCGAAGATGACGGAGTGTGCAGCGCCCACGCGCGCGCAGGCAAGCATGGCCATCGCTGCTTCAGGAATCATCGGCATATAAATCGTAACGCGATCGCCTTTTTTGACGCCGAGCTTTTTCAGACCGTTGGCGAGTTTGCACACTTCGTCGCGCAATTGGCGATAGGTGATCTTGCGAATTTCCGGCTGCCCATTCGGCATGGGTTCGCCTTCCCAGAGAATGGCGACTTTGTCCCCCCTGCCAGCGTCGATGTGCCGATCCAGACAGTTATAGGAGACGTTGGTTTTGCCGCCGACGAACCACTTGGCATTGGGAACTTTCCAATCGAGAACCGTGTCCCATTTTTTGAACCAGTGCAGCTCGCTGGCGATGCGCGACCAGAATTGCTCGGGCGCATCGATGGATTCGCGATAGAGTTTTTTATATTCCTCTATCGATTTGATATGAGCGTTTTTGGAAAAGTCGGACGGTGGAGGAAAAAGACGATTTTCCTGCTGTGATGAGACAATGTTGCCTTGAGCCTCGGACATGAATTTAGCCTCCGCGAAAAAAGATTGGATGGATTGTAATGGGATATGTTTTGAGGGCAAAGCCTAAAGCACTTTTCGCAGCAGAACATCGACGGGCCAGAGAATTAGCATGATGGCGACAAACCAGGGCCAGAGCGAGGTGCGGCGGAGGAAGGATTGATTGGGCGGCTCCGAGCGAATGGCGGCGGCGATGACGGAGGGATCAGCAGAGCAGATCCCATTGCCCGCAGCGGCGATTTCCTGGCAGGATTGCCAATCGGGCCCGGTCGCGGAGAGTTCTGCACTTTTGGGGGCGGTAAGGATGGCGCGATGATGGATCGTGCCTTGAGCAGCGGATTGGAGGGTAACGTCGACGGAGTGGGATTGATCGTCGGAAGGTAAATCCAGAGTGATTTTGTATTCGCCGGGTTGCGGAGTGCTTACCTCGGGAGCTTGAGGGATTGGAGGTTGCACACTGACGTGAGCAGCGAGATTTTCAGCGATTTCACCATTCGCCGAGCGCACGTGATAGGCGAGCACGAAATGGTTGCCTTGCGAGATAGTTTTTTCCGTAGCGTGCATGGGTTCATGCGGGCGGGCAACGCTGCTGACCAGGGTGGTCCAGAATTTGGAGAAGATTGGCGAGGCGAGCCATGATTTGGCCCAGAGATTTTTGGCGTCCGAAGTAAATGCAAAGACTTTGCCGGCGCCGAATTGCCAGGAGGTTAAGAGCGGATTACGTTTATCGGTTAACAATAGTGTGCGCGAGCCGGGGAGAATTTCAGCGAGATTGGAGCCGAGTAATGACGGGAATTTTGTGGATGAAAGTGAGCGGAGATCGGAGAGATCAGGGCCGACGATGGGCGAGAATGCCGTTTGCACAGCCTGTGTATTTCGGCGAATGGCTTTGGCGCGATCGATAAACACTTTGGGGATTTGGTCGACGGTATTGCAATAGGCGTATCTGCCGCCGGCGCCGGTCGCGAGATTGCGAAGCAGATTCTGGTCAGCATCGGAGCCTACGCCAATGCTGGTCCAGGAGACGCCGTCTTTGAGGGCCTGGAAGCTGAGGTTGCTCCATTGATCGCCGTCTGGTGGCGGTGCACTGTCGCCGTCGGTCAGGACAATCAGGTATTTATCGCCGCCCATGTTGTGCAGAGTTTCTAAACCTTTTTGGATGGCTGGATACATGACGGTCCCGCCGCCACAGGCGATGGAGTCGATTTTGGTGGCGATGTCCTGACGCTGTGTGATAGGGGTTGGCGGCACGACAACGTGAGGTTGCCATTCAAAAGCGATGACGGCAAGCCGCGCGGATTCCGGCATGGATTGCATGCTGGCGATGGCAGCGGCTTTGACCATTTCCAGTTTGCTCACGCTGCTGCCGGGGAGCGCTTCGTTCATGCTGCCGGATTGATCGAGGACAAACGCAACGGAGATATCCGGGAGTTTTTGTTTTACTTTGGTGGGAGGATTTTCTTTCAGACGGATGGGGAGGAGATCGTGCAACGGATTTTCGTTCCAGCGGGCGGCGATGACATTGGAGCCACCAATGAAGATCAGGCCCGAGCCTTGGGATTCAACGAAATCGCGAAGGGAGCCGCGCTGGTCGGGAGTGAGTTCATCGCCGGCGAGATCGCTCACAATGACCGCGGCGTAGGGTGTGAGATCGCTGGGCCATTTGTCAGCGGTGATCAAATCGACCGGCATGTTCAGAGGCGAGAGCGCTTTGGCCAGCGGGCCGGCTTCCTCGGGGACGTTGTCGACAAGAAGAATGCGCGGCGGACCTTGCACGTAGATCGGAACTTGTCGCTGATCGACAATCTGCCCCCCCACTTCGGCTTGCACGAGATAATTTCGTAAGCCGTCCTCGTGCGGATCGAAAGGAAGCATCAGTGTCGGCTCACCCGGCATAGGTATTTCACGTTCCTGAAGTTCGCGATGATTTGAATCAAATAATTTGATGGTTGCAGCAGGCCCGAGATCGCTGCTGAGGGTAACGCGGATGGAACTGGAAATTCCAACGCGTGTATTCAATGGTGGATTGACTTCGACGAAATGTGCAGGCGTGTAGTGATGCAGGCCGGCAGGGAGGACGTCAATTTTATTGCCACGAAGGGCAAAGCGCGTGGCGGCGTCGGTAGGCAAGCCGCGCGTCGAACGGCCGTCGGTGATCAGGACGATGTGCGAGCCAGTGGATTCTCCGATCTGATCGGCGAGCGAGTCGAGAGCAGTTGCGATATCGGTTTGATCGCGCGAGCGCGGGGATTGATCGGGTCGCCAGATCGCATCGGAGAAATAAAATTTTTCAGCCTGCATGCCAACTAAACCGGGAAGGGTTCGCGCAGCAACATCAGCCGCCGGATCGCCGCCCATACTGAGCGAGCGATCCTGCAAAATATAAAACGTCCGCGGCACGTTGGGATGAGCGGGCGCTTCAGAAACCGGGTCGGCCAGGGCGATGATTCCGGCTATCAGCGCCAGACACCGGATAACCGTGACAGTTACTCGTGCTATTGGCCTTAGGCCCGAGCGCGTGAACCAGCCAACCAGCGCGAGCGCTGGCAAAGCGACCATCAACCAGAGAGCATGCGGATGATTGAAATAAATGCCGCTTAGCATGAGCTCATCCGATACGAATCAACCGCAGGTGGAAAAGGAGCCATTCCGTTGCCGCAAAGGCCAAGCAGGCTATGAGTAATGTTCGCCAGTTCAGACGTGGAGATTGAATGGCATTGGTTGAACCGGCAGCGATGACAGTGCCAGCAGAATCGCGAGGTAACGGCAGCGTGCCGGTTGCGGAGAATAGATTGATCGCCATTTTTTTATCTCCGTCTGGAGATTGCACGGCATAGATTCCTTGTTCGCTGGTATCACTGATTGAAAAACCATCGCCGAATCTGCGGAGCGCAATAGGTTTGCCGGCAGGATCAAAAACTTTCGGGGTGGCTGCACTTTGCACCGTGACAGGAGAGCCGGTGATGTGTGTTGCCGCATCGCTGGTGCTACCACCCAGATAATCCAGCGTATTCCACAGCAAAATAGGAAATATCATGCGATGCGGTAAATCCGTGTCGTCTAACCGAAACGGCCAGTAAATCATGCGGGGTTGGTTTGACTGGCTACTTTGCCATTCCGCGATGAGCGGCACGTTACCGGCAGAAAGAATTGGAACCAACCGCCCGGGCCCCGTCGCTTGCAACGATAAAACCATGCGGAACTGAATATCAGTCGGATCCACCTCCGCCAGGGCAGGATGATCCCCCTGCCAATGCGTAGCATGGGAAATTTGCAGTTCTCCGTTGGTGGTGGCAAAGCCAAATGGATCGGGCGTGTTAATAAATAAATAGCCTTTGGGTTGCTGGCCCTGCACACGCATCGGCCGGCAATCATCGAAGATGACAACATTGGCGTCGCCGGGATTGGTATATTCCTCGGGCGGGACGATGCGTATTTGTGCGGCTTCATTCGCGCGGATGGCGTCTTCTAATGGCGGATCGCCGCGAGTAACGAGGCAGATGATTGGCTGCGAAGGAGGCACGCCAAAGGCGACGTCGTCGACGGATAATGAGTCGCCAGATTGGATTTCGATTTTGTAGGGTGTGTCGGGCGGAAGATCGGCATGGAATTCGACCCGGCCGGGGGTATCGGTCAATCGCACGGGTTGTTCTGCAAGAATCTTTCCATCGCTGATCAAGCGCGCGGGTAAGGTTTTTCCGGCTAAACCATGACTGGCGAAATCTGCATCGATGCGTAAGCCATTGGCTTCAGGTTGCGTCCATAATGCGGTGATTGCTAAATCAGCATGATTCGTGCCCACGGGGATTAATTCCAAAGGCGCAACGCCTTTCCACAACTTCGCTAATACAGATGGCGGGGAAGTCCCTGCAAAATCGGAAATCACGAACGCTTTAGCGTCCGCATCGCTGGATAAAAACGAAACAGCGCGGATAGCGGCAGGCAAATCGTTGGCGGTATCGCTAGCGTGGATGTGATGCAGGAGTGATTGCGCTTCAGCAACTTTTAATGCAGATGGTTTTACCGAAGCGGGATGATTGCTGGCAGTAATTAAAAATACCTTGGCGTTACGATTCTGGTTGGCCAAAATATGCTGGGCCTGCGCTATGGCCAAATCCAGACGCGACCCCCCTGCTTCGCGAGTCTGCATAGTTGCCGACGTATCGATGACAATGGCAACACGATTGGCCTCCGGCGATTGCGGGAATGGATCAGCCAGCGCGAAGACCAGCAAAGCCACGATCGCCAATTGCCATGCGAGAGAGAACAATCTGCGCAGCAACGTCGATGTGGAGCGCACCTCCAATGGTCGACCAAGGGAAAGCCAATAAGTCAGCGCAGGAATTTCCTGCACTCGCGAGCGGTAGCGGAAGAAAAACGCTGCAATCACAGGCAGAGCGATGAGCAGCCACCACCACGCCGCCGGCCAACCCCACGGAATGACTGCCTGCATCACCATCACCGGACCACAGCCTTGGTTCGCAATGTTTGGCAAACCAGATCGAGATAATGATCGTGCGTGAACGCAGCCAGGTAATGCCGGTGCGGGCCAGTCAAACGCGATTCGAATAAGCGTCGCTCGCCGTCAAATTCGTTGCGGTATTTATCCAGCGTTCGCTGATCAATTTTCACATCGACCATTTTGCCAGATTCGCTGTCGCGCAGGCGGAGATTGCCGGACAGCCCTTTGCCACGGTCGATTTCATCCAGCACCTGCACGGCAATGAGTGTGCCGACAGGTTCCATGCTGCTCATGGCACGCTGCTGATTTTCAATGTTAAGGAAATCGGAAAAGATCACCAAGGTTCCCTTGAGTCGGCCGGCTGCGCGAAGGGCAAGCATGGCGTCGCGCAGATTGGATTGGCCGCCGGGATTGATGTTTTGCAGAAATTTTACAAGGGCTGCTAATCCGCGCGCCCCGGTTAAAGGCCCCACGCCTGTCGAGATGCGGTCAGCAAAAGAATAAGCGAATACGCGGTCGGCCCCGCGCATGGCAACAAAACCAAGGGCGCAAGCGATCCGCTGGGCTTGTTCCAGTTTGGTGATCGGATCGCCAAACATCATCGATCGGCTCGTGTCGATGAGCAGCGTCACCGACAATTGCCGCGGCGATTCGTTGAGACGGATGAATAGCTGCTGCAATCGCCCATACAAATTCCAATCCACTTTGCGTACATCATCGCCCGGCGTATACGCACGAAAATCGAGAAAATCGATGCCTTCGCCGCGATGCCGGCTGCGTTTGTTCCCAGCAGGATCTCCAGCGGAACCGCGCGCGGTGAACATCAGGCGATTGAGTCGCTGGAGATCGTTGGGGTTAAAGGTAAAGGGGGACATTAATAGTTAAGAGCACAAAAAGTTTGAAACGGACCGAAAGACCGTAGGGGCGGCTTCAGCCGCCGTGAAAATCAGGGCCGCTGAAGCCGTCCCTACAAAAAAAGAAATCGCGGGGATAAAACATTGTCACACAACTCGCTGAATAACCGCTTCGATAATTTCATCCGCCTTCACACCATCCGCCTCGGCCTCAAAGTTCAGGAGCAGGCGGTGCCGTAAGCATTGTTTGGCGACATCTTTGATGTCTTCACGAGCCACGGAGAATCTTCCCGCCAGAGCGGCGCGGAGTTTGGCGGCGAGGATCATGGCTTGCATCCCGCGCGGGCTGGCGCCGCAGCGGATGTGGCGAGATGGCCCGGAATCGTCTTTGCCCGTGGGATGCGTGGCCAGGAGCAATCGGGCAGCATAATCCATCACCGGCGAGCCAACCGGAATTTGCCGCAAAAGGCGCGACCAGTTGAGGATTTTATCCGGCGTATCAATCAGCGGCCTTGTCTTAGGCGCGGGCGCTCCCGTGGTGCGTTTCATAATCTCAACGAGTTCTAACTGGGTGGGAAATCGAACGAGCAGTTTGAATAAAAATCGATCCATCTGTGCTTCGGGGAGCGGATAAGTGCCCTCGCTTTCTAGGGGATTTTGCGTGGCCAGCACGACGAAGGGATCGGTGAGCGTGTAAGTAGTACCAGCCACGGTGACGCGGTGTTCCTGCATCGCTTCGAGCAATGCACTTTGCGTTTTCGGCGTAGCGCGATTGATTTCATCGGCAAGTAGAACGTGCGTGAAGACCGGCCCGCGCTCAAATTCAAAACGCAAATTGCCCGGCGTCTCCTGCTGAATCACCCGCGTACCAATGATGTCAGCCGGCATGAGATCAGGCGTGAACTGGATGCGATTAGTCTGCAGCCCAAGCATTTCGCCCAGCGTGGTGACGAGCAGCGTTTTACCGAGCCCGGGCACGCCTTCGAGCAACACGTGGCCTTGAAGAAACACGGCCGATAGAACACCGCGCACGACCGAATCCTGGCCGACGATGGTTTCCTGCAAGCGCGCCTGCATCTGTGTGAAGGCATTGCGGAAATCAGCCAATTGCGCCTCGATTGCTTTTTCATCCAATGGTGTTGCCGTCGCGGTCATGGTGCTGTTTCTCCATTCTGCTGCAAAGCTTGATTATGCACGGCGCGGAAATATTCAATCACAATTTGGCGCTTGTCCGGCGGAAGCGCGTCCAACTCCGCCGGATCGACATCGGGCAACGCCAATTGCGCATCGGTTTGGGCCGCGTGTTGTTGGCCGGGCTGGTCGATCGTTTCGGTCAGCTGATTGCGAAGTTGATCGGTATGGCTCGGCCGGGCAATGGCGGCATGCACGGTACGCGAAGCGCCAGAAAATTCTGGCGTTTTGTGAGGGACAGGCGGAGAAGATCGAGCCCCTGAGCCAACCCAGGCCTGAGGCGTAGCAGGAGCATTCGAATGCGTCGGCTGCAAGGTATTCTGCTGCGAGGGATCGGGATTCACTGCCGTCGCTGCGCCCGGCGCACCGATCCCCCCTACCTTTTTGCCGCTCGCTCCACCATTAGCGCCGGCGCCCGTGCCGCCCGCGCCACTGGTTTTTCCCAATCCATTACCTGCACCGCCGCCTTTGCCTTGCCTGGCATTTCCATTGGCATTGAACCGATTTTGAGCTGCCTGATTTGATGACATGTCATCAGCAGAGTTATTGACCCCATCATTAATCGCACTCTCGCCGGCATTGAGAATTTGTATGCGCGGCAATGCAGCCCTCCAGCTCGGCGTGAGAATCCATAACAAAATCAGCAACACAATCGCGACGATTCCAGCAATAGGCCAACCAGAGCGGCGCACCTCAGCCAATCGCTCGCTTTCATATTCAATCCATTGTTCGGTTTGCCGAACGGCCAATCTCTTAAACGGATCATCCTCCGTCATGAACTCCGCCGCTGTGGCAATGCGCTCGCGCTCTTCGATGGCCACTTCCAATCGCTCCGGCACCTGCATAATGCGCACCGCTCGCCGCATCGCCATTACTGCATACCCCGCCACCATCGTTGCGATAACTGCAACCACCAATAGCGAATCGCGCAACTGCAATTCTGCTCGCCAGGCAACGAATGGGGATGCGACCACGCACACGAGGGTCGCTGCGATTCCGCCGGCGGAAAGGAAATTGATCCGTTCCAGGCGCACGCGCACCGAATCTAAAAACTGGTAGAGCGAGGAATTGGCGTTAGCGATTTCGCTCAAGGTTCATTCTCCGCTCACATACGGCGCGATCTCATCCTGCAGCTGATTCGTCAGCACCGCTAAATTATAACCTGCTAGCTCCTTTTGTTGCGCGAAATGCGCAATCGCAATCGCTCGGCCTGATGCATCCACCAAAGGACCGCCCGCATCTCCCGGAGCATTGCGGGCTGTGTATTGCACGCACTCTTCACCATCAATGTTTCGCTCCGGAACAGAAACCGTCGCGCTGGTCGACTGAGGATCAAAACAATCCGGAAGGAATGCAGAGAGCATATTCGCAGAATGGCTTTGATCGAGCTGGGCGAGCACTTCCTGCACGTGGGACGCGTCGGCGTTGGGGGTATTCAATTCCGCGATGGAGACGCTGGCATAGCTCCAGGCGGTGAGCTTTTCATCCGACATCGGACGTCCGCCGGAGCAATCCAAGCTATTCGCGAAATGATGATTGGTGCTGATCACCGCAACATCAAATTTATCACTCTCAAAAAGCAATTTGGCATCGATCCAGTTACTGGCATCCGCCCCAAAGCAAACCACGTAACGAATGTCACGCAGCGTCAGCGTGGGTAGTTTTAAACTTTCGAGCGTAGCAGGAAAATTATTCTCCTTCAGTTGATGCGTGACACTTTTTGCAGTCAACAATATTCCCGAACGACGAATGACAAACGCGGCTCCGCTAGCTAAAGGGACATCCAATTTGAGATGCGATCCATTAGTGATTCCTTCGTAATCTCCCACAAGTACCAGGAGGGCCAGGCAGGAACGCACGCGGGCTTCTATATTCGGCGCCTGCGCTGCAGCAGAGGGCTCGGTGGTTAGAGGCGTGGCAGGCGCTATAGGCGGGTTTGCCTCTGTGGGCATGGTTGCCGGCACGTTTGGAGATGGGACATTCCCGCTGCGAGGGGTGGATGTTGATGCGTTATGCAATCTCCATAATGTGCCAATCAAAGCGACCACCAGAATCGCGCCCACAACGGCGCCTATAACTTTCACCAGCATCTGAGGCCGGGTCGGCGGCGCGATCGACATCGGCGCGATCGGTCCTTCGCTGAATGATCCAGGTTCACCGGGCAGGCGTGATAACTGCTCGGAAACGCGCGCGGCTTTTTCAGGCATGCCAGCCTGCTGGTAGGCATCTTCGAGCACCTCTAAAACTTCGCGGAGCTGAGCGGGGTCATCGCGCGCAAGCGCTCGCGCGGTTTCCAATAGCTCGACCGCTTTTTGGGGATCGTGATTCCGCAGGAACGTACGGGCCTGGCGAAGATAGGTTTGGGCGACTGGGTGCATAATTATTATGGGTGATTGGCTAAACGCTGCCGCGCGCGATTGATGGCGGTTTCCAAATGCACAAAACGTTTGTCCTTTTTAGTTCGTCGCACTTCGTTCATCGACAATATTCGCCTGACTTCATTCACATCTGCCTGCAAATGGTTCGCATCGGATTGCATAGCTGCATCATCCTGCGAGGCGGTGTTGGAAAGCAGGCTGTTTAAATGGAAATAAGTATTTTGCATGCGCATGAAAGCCGGCAAAGCAATCAGGCTGCCGCTTCTGGAGGATTGTAGCCAATTCTGCAAATTATAATCACGCACTTCAGATTGAATTTGGATGAGCTTTAGCCGCTGCTCCGAGTCGAAGGTGATGGTTTCATCGGCAATCAAATCTTTAAATTCTTCCCAGTGATGCTGCACCTGAGCGAGATTTTCCTGTCGCTGCATCTCCATTTGCAGCTCGGCAACGTCGGCGGGATTATTTGTTTTCGTGGGGACCGTGGGCGTGGTATTAGGAAGTTTTAATGCCGGAGCCGGAGTTGGTTTAGGGTGCGGGGAATCTACCTGTGAGGCTGGCACGGGAGCTGGCGGTGGATTCGCCAGGTTCGGATCATCTTTTTTCGCAGTGTTGATGGCGGCGATCATTTGCGGATTGGCCGAAACGGGATTGGGATGATAGATGATCGGCGGTGTTGATCTGGGGTGGCGCAGGAGCAAGGCGGCCACGATGATTGCAGTGGCTAGCGCCACTCCACCCGCCAGCGCCCAGATTTGCCAATTGCTTCGCTCTTCTTCTATAGGCATTGGCGGCGGTGGAGCAATTTCATTTCCGATATTGCCCGAGGAATGGCTCTGTGCGAATTGGCGATAAGCGATCACCTGAGAAATGGGGAGTTGGCCTTGCGAAAGACCATATTGCCAGAGGAGTTGAGCGTAAGGCGAAAGTGGAGCGCCAGGATCAATACGGAAATTGGCCTTCTGCGACGAAGCCTCGGCCGCGAGGAGATTTAAATTCACGCGCAATTGCGAACCCAGGCTACGGCAGGCTGAGGCAAAGCGCGGACGAATCGCTGGCGGGATAAGCATTTCCACAGCCCGGATTTCTTCGGGGAGGAATTCGGCCGCGGAAATAATGATGGGAAACGTGCGATGCGCCGAAGATTCGCCGGGCGCGAAACGGCGTTCGATTTCAGAAATCAGACCAGCGACTTTCGGGGCGGATTTGCGGGAGATGGTTGCGTTTGGTGAGGAATAGGAACGGTCGACCACGGCAATTTCGGACGAACTGTCCCAAACCCATAATTGTTTATCGTTAAGGAGCGGAAAGACGTCCCCCTGCAGCGCACGATCCCAATCGGTGCACGAGATAATCGCGGTGATCATGAGCGTGGTCGCTCGGCCAGCAACGTCGGGAGCTCCTTCCAGAATGCGCGTCAGGCCCCGTCGGGAATTGGAGAGAATGCGCGTGAAATAGGCCGGGCAGCTTTTGAGAGATTTAGCGTAAGACGGGTCTTCGGTTTGACCGAAGCCATAAACGCCGGATTCCAGTTGCAAAGCATCCTGGGGAGAAATCCCGGCAGACCGGGCAAGGGTGGTATACCCCTTGTGCGAACCGAAGACGTGCCGTTCGATCTTCAATGGTTTAGCCCTTGCGCTATTGC
>DASXDR010000129.1:0-2584 GCA_036490535.1 Tepidisphaeraceae bacterium
GGGCGGAGGCGATTGGAGCGAACTCGCTGCTCTGCCGGGTGGGGTCGTATTATCACGATGTGGGGAAGATCAGTAAGCCGGACTATTTTATTGAGAATCAATCCAGTGGCTTGAATCGGCACATGACGCTCACGCCGCGCAGCTCGCATCAGATTATCGTCGAGCACGTGAAATACGGGATTGAATTGGCGCGCGAATATAAATTACCCAAGAGCCTTCTGCCGTTCATCGAGCAGCACCATGGCACGACGCTGGTCGAATATTTTTACCGCCAGGCGTGCCAGAAACGTGATGCTGCAGAATCTGGCGAGGTTTCTGAAGAGCAATTCCGCTACCCTGGTCCCAAGCCGCGCTCGCGCGAGGCGGCGATTTTGATGCTCGCTGATGCCGTCGAAAGCGCCACGCGCTGCTTGAGCGATTTTTCGGCTGAGAGCATTCGGGATCTTGTGCATGATCTGGCCATGAAGCGATTGCTGGACGGGCAATTCAGCGAATGTGAATTGACCATGCGCGATCTGGAAATCATTCAGCAGGTAATGATCAAAACCGTGGCAAACATTTACCACGGCCGGGTCGCCTATCCTGCTGCTGAAGAAGAACCCCCTGCCGCGAACGTGCGGACCGCATGAAGGCTGAGCGGTTTCAACTTGATATCACGCCGGAAACTGGCGGGCGGCGCTATATTCCATTTCTTAAAAAGATGCTCGTGCGCGCCCGGCGGGAGATTCGGTCTTGCCCCGCGGAGATATCCATTCTGATTGCTGGCGCTGGCACGATGTCGCGATTGCATAAGGATTTCATGGGTATCGCCGGGCCGACGGATGTGCTGACATTTGAAATCGCACGCTCGCGCGCTGGCCATGTGATTATGGGAGAAATTGTTGTTTGTTTGCCGATTGCACAAAAACAGGCGAAGGCTCGGCATATTCCGGTTTCGCATGAATTATTGCTTTACACTTTGCACGGAATGTTGCATCTAAGCGGTTACGACGATCTTAACCAGCGTGATTTTGAACGCATGCATAAAGAGGAAGACCGCATACTGAATGCTCTAGGCATCGGTCCGGTGTTTGTGCGCGATGCAAAGCGGCATTAGACTCTCCATGACGTATGAAAATTCACGAATATCAGGCTCGCCAAATCCTTTCCGACAATGGCATCACAGTTCCTCCCGCCGAAGTTGCCCGCAGCGCCGATGAAGCGGCGGCGGCATTTAAAAAATTGAACCAACCGATGTGCGTGGTTAAAGCACAGGTCTACGCCGGAGGCCGTGGTAAGGCTGGATTTGTGAAATTAGTTCACAGTGCTGAAGAAGCGAAAGCTGCCGCTCAATTCATGCTCAGCAATCGCATGATCTCCTATCAGACTGGCCCCGAAGGCGTGCCGGTTTCTGTGCTCATCGTCGCGCCGGGCGTGGAGATCGCTAAGGAATATTATCTTGGTATCACGCTCGATCGCTCGAAAGGTGCCGCCACGATCATCGCTTCTTCCGAAGGCGGCGTGGAGATTGAGGAAGTCGCCAAAAAATCGCCGGAGAAATTGCTCAAGCAAACGATCCATCCATTGATGGGCATCCAACCTTATCAAGCCCGGCAACTCGCCTACGATCTCGGCTTCGATGCCAAGCTCGTTGGCGAAGCTGCAAAATTGATCGCCAATCTCGCTAAGGCATTTATCAAAACCGATGCATCGCTGGCGGAAATTAATCCGCTGGTGGTAACCAAAGATGGCAAGCTCCTGGCCATCGATGCGAAATTTAATTTCGATGACAACGCGCTGTTTCGGCAGAAAGATATCGCGGCGATGGAGGATGAATCGCAGGAGCAGCCGCTGGACGTGCGGGCGAAAAAGGCCAGCCTGAATTACATCGCGCTCGACGGCACAATCGGATGCCTGGTGAATGGCGCGGGACTGGCGATGGCGACGATGGACATTATTAAATTGCACGGCGCATCGCCGGCCAATTTTCTGGATGTGGGCGGATCGGTGACGGCAGAAGGTGCTGTCGAAGCATTCTCCATTATTCTTTCGGATAAAAAAGTAAAGGGCATTCTGGTCAACATTTTCGGCGGGATCGCCAAGTGTGATCTCATTGCTGAGGCTCTGGTTACCGCTGGCCGGCAGATTGGGTTTAAGGTGCCCGTCGTGGTTCGGCTCGAGGGAACCAATGTCGACCGCGCCCGGCAAATTCTCAGCCAGGCGAAAGCAGAGATTCCATCAATTATCCCCGCGACCGATTTAACGGACGCCGCGAAAAAAGTGGTGGCAGCGGTGGGGTAATCACGCCGCGACTTGCTCGAAGGAAAAACTCGGAACACCAGTGCGATCTTTGGCATGTTCGATCGTGATGGCGCAAACATTTCCCTGGCAATCCAAATCGAGAACGGTATTTTCGTCCAGGTCTTTGGTTTCAGCTATTCTCGCTCCAGCGCGAAGCTCGATATAGAGGGTATCGGTATCTTGGAAGTATTTAACTTTCATGGCTTAAATGAGCGATCAAAAAATGCGTTGTGAACCGTTTGGCCGTCTTCTAATAGTATAACTCGTAAATAGCGTCCGTCCATTTCGGCTATTTGTGCCCAGC
>DASXDR010000133.1:0-35346 GCA_036490535.1 Tepidisphaeraceae bacterium
CCGCCAACACCGTCGCGGGGCAAACTCTTTCGCCGGTCACTGTTGCGGTCGAGGACCAATACGGGAATGTTGTCACCAGTGATACCTCGAGTGCGACGCTGGCCAGCACTCCCGGGGGAATATCCGGTTCAGGTGCCGCCAACCAGGGCATCGCAACTTTTTCTAACCTGTCATCCACCACTGCCGGCACGTACACGCTGACCGCCAGCGACGGCGCGCTGACAGCCACTTCCACCAGCTTTACCATTTCGCCTGCCGCTCCGGCGGCGCTTTCGGTTTCGCAGCAGCCGAGCAATGGGCTGACATTTAATGCTTTGTCGCCGGTCGCGATTCAGGTCACCGATCAATATGGCAATCTCGTGGATGGCGCGAGCGTGACGCTTGCCCCCGCCAGCGGCCCATCCGCGGCAACGCTGGGGGGTACGCTGACAGTCGCAACCACGGGCGGGCTCGCCACCTTCAACGATTTGACTCTCGATCGCGCGGGCAGCTATACGCTGAGCGCCAGCGATGGAAATCTTTCCCCGGTGACGACCAGCTCTTTCACCATCACCTACGCCGGTCCACAACTCGTCTTCGTCGCCGAGCCGGCGAGCGCCACAGCCGGGGCAAAAATCCCCGCCATCCGTGTCTCTCCTGAAGACGTCAACGGCAATCCACTCACCACGAACAAATCCAAAATCACACTCACGCTTTCTTCCGGCGGCAAACTCATTGGCAGCGCCACCGGCGCAGTGAAAACCGGTGCCGCCATCTTCAGCAGTCTCTCTATTCAAAAAGCTGGCACGTACACATTGACCGCGACGGATCCCACATTTGGCTCTGCTACTTCCACAACCTTCACCATCAGCGCTGCAGCGGCCACGAAAATTGTCTTCAATCCCCAGCCCGGCAATAGCAGCGCCAGCACGCCCTTTAACGTTTCGGTAGAATTGGTGGATAAATATGGTAACGCTGTCAGCGATGGCTCAACTGTCGATCTTGTCCTCGGTTCACATCCCAAAACGGCAACCAGCTTGAATCTCAGCACCAGCGTTGCTGATGGCTCGGCGGATTTTGATGGCGTGACACTGGACACCGCCGGCAATTACACCTTCAAAGCCAGTGACGGAAAAGCCAAGGCCACTTCGAAAAAATTTGTGGTGAGCTGACTTTGAGTAAGCCGCACATCTGAAGCTGGATTTGTTAGCACCCACCCATCGGATTTTTATCGCAAAAACACGTTGGAACCGATCCGCTTAAACGGTAGGATGCGGGTAACCTCTTTCCAGAGAAATGAGTTATGAGAAAAAAGAATAAGGCGATTCCTCACGTTGATCATCTTGAACTCCGTCAGCTGCTTAGCACGGTTTTTGTCAGTGCGGCGGCACCGGGGGTTACACAGGATGGGACATCCTGGGCTACGGCTTATACGTCGCTACAGGCGGCGCTGGCGGTGGCGACTTCGGGAACCACGATTGAGGTTGGCCAGGGAACTTACAAGCCGACGACTACGACGGATCGCACGATTTCATTTGATATGGTCAGCGGGGTGCAAATCCTGGGGGGTTATGAAGGGTATGGCGCGGCGAATCCGGATACGCGCGATCCGGCGGTTTATACAACCACACTCTCGGGAGATATCGGCACCACTGGAGATAACAGCGATAATAGCTATCACGTGGTGTATGCTGGCGCGACGGTGGACAGCACGGCGGCGCTGGATGGGTTTACGATCACGGATGGAAATGCGGATGGGGCGGGCAATGCTCGCTATCACGGGGGTGGTTTCCTGGACCAGGGAGGCAGCCCGGAGGTGAGCAATTGCACCATCACGGGAAACTCCGCGTTCTTTGGCGGGGGTGTGAATAACTATGACACGGGATCGCCGGAATTTGTGGATTGTCTGATTGCGGGGAATACGGCAATTCATTACGGCGGAGGAGTGATTAACGGCGCTCACACCGATGCAACTTTCATCAACACCACGATTACGGACAACAACGCTGACCATGGCGGCGGGATGTCGTCATTTAATTCCACGGTCAATCTGACTAACTCGATCCTCTGGGGAAATAAGAGTCCGATTGCTTCACAGGATGAAATGACGGGTAGCGCGACGACTTACAATATTTCGTATAGCGATATCGATCAGACCGGCTATGCGGGGTCGAATGGCAATATTGATGCGAATCCGGAATTTGTAGATGCGTCGAGCGGTAATTACGCGGTGCAGCCCTATTCGCCGGTGGTGGATGCGGGGAACAACAGCGCTGTTCCCGTGGACGTAACGAGTGATCTTGCGGGGAATAATCGATTCCAGGATGTGCCGAGCAGCGCGCATACGGGTTCGGGCACTTCGCCTCTGGTGGATATGGGGGCGTATGAAGCTACCGCTGCGCTGGCGGCGACCACGGGTGGGCCGTACAAAGTGCTGGCGGGGCAAAGCATTGAGTTATCCGGTTTGGGATCGAGCACGCATGCGGGCGGTCTGACTTATGGATGGTCACTGGATAATGATGCAAACTTTGCTGACCTGAGCGGCGCTCAGCCGACGTTTTCCAGCAATGGTTACACAGCAGGAACACTGGTTCCGATCACGGTGCAGGTTACTGATGCAAATAATAATACGGTCACCAGCAGCAGTGATATTCTGATTGTTCCCAGCACGGTCTATGTTGATACTACTGCCACGGGCACGAACGATGGCACGAGCTGGAATAATGCGTATCCGACGCTGCAACAGGCATTGGATAATGCGGTTCCTGGGGTCACGATTGAAGTGGCGCAGGGGACGTATTATCCGACGACGGGGACGGATCGCTCGGCATCATTTGATTTGATGGACGGGGTTACCATCGAAGGCGGGTTTGCTGGGCATAGCGCGTCGAATCCGAACACTCGAAATCCGCTGGTTTATGCGACGATTCTTTCGGGGGATATTGGCACGCAGGGGTCTAACACCGACAACAGCTATCATGTCGTGGCGAGCGATGAAAATGATTCCACGGCGATTCTGGATGGCTTTACGATCACGGCGGGAAATGCATCGGGCGATTATGGTACGTTCGCAGGCGGAGGCGGTGGGATTCTCAATACCTACAGCAACGCGGCGATCCGCGACTGCACGATTACCGGCAATCATGCCAGCCAGGGCGGCGGAGTGCAGAATTATTATTCTGCGCCTGATTTTGTTAACGACATTTTCAGCGCAAATACGGCTGTCGTCGGTGCTGGGATATTCAACGACGGCAGCGGGTCTCCCGACTTTATCAACAACACGGTGAGCGGAAATACCGCTTCAGAAGACGGCGGAGCGATGACGAATTTTGGCGGCGCTACGCCGGTCGTCGTCAATTCCATTCTGTGGGGAGATACGGCTGGCAACGGCAACGAAGTTTATAACGACACGCACAGCGCAAATAGCGCAACGATCACCTACAGCGATGTGGACGGGGGATTCGCGGGTACGGGTAATATCAATAGTGATCCGCTGTTCGCGCGGAATCCGGGCACGAATGGCGCGACGGATGCGGGGGATTTGGATCTGCAGGATAATTCGCCGGCGATCAATGCAGGCTCTAATGCGGCGGTGGCGGACGTGAGCACTGATCTGGTGGGCAACTCGCGAATTATTAACGGGACCGTGGACATGGGGGCGATTGAATCGACCAGCTCAGCGCTGGATGTGGCGACGGCGCCGCCAAATTCGGTGACGGCGGGGCAGACATTTTCGGTGGTTATTGATATCAAAGATGCGGATGGAGATATCGTGACCACGGATAACTCAAATATCACCATTGGTATTTCCACGGGGCCTAATGG
This sequence comes from Tepidisphaeraceae bacterium, assembly GCA_036490535.1. GTDB lineage: Bacteria > Planctomycetota > Phycisphaerae > Tepidisphaerales > Tepidisphaeraceae > DASXDR01. The sequence continues at coordinate 3,805 of DASXDR010000133.1, forward strand.
TGGAGCGATCAGCGGAACGAAGACGGTTGCAGCACAGAGCGGGGTGGCAACGTTTACGGGGCTGAGCTTGAATAAGGTGGGGACGTATACATTGGAATTTACGGATGGTTCGCTGCCGGATGCGGAGGTCAGCGGAATCAGCGTGAGCGCAGGAAGTCCGTCAACGGTAGTGATTCTACAGCAACCTACGACGACGACCGCGGGGCAGACGATTGGGGCTATTGAGGTGGAGCTTACGGATCAATTTGGCAATCTGATCAGCGGTTCGGACAGCTTCACGGCGGGGATTGCTAATGGGCCGACGGGCGCTACGCTGAGTGGGACCAAGTCCGAGAATACCAGCAATGGGATCGCTACGTTTTCTGATCTCAGCTTGACCAAAGCGGGGCAATATTCGCTGGTGTTTACGGATTCGAATAGTGATTCGGGGGATACCAATACGTTCATGATTAATCCGGCGGCTGCCAGCCAGATGAGTTTCACGACGACACCGACAGCGGGCGCTGCGGGGCAGACGCTTTCGAATGTGCAAGTGACGCTGGAAGATCAGTATGGCAATATCGCCACGACGGATACGTCGAGTGTGACGCTTTCGTTGACGTCGGGTGGCACGCTGCATGGGACGGTTACTGAGCCGGTCAGTAATGGCGCGGCGACGTTCAGCGATCTCTCGATTACCAAAGCGGGTGAAGCAACGTTAACGGCGGCGGATGGATCGCTGGCCGCGGCGACCAGCGGCGCGTTTCCAATTAGCGCTGGGGCGGCGGCATCTTTGACGATTGTTTCGCAGCCGAGCAGCGGGATTGCATCGCAAGCGCTTTCGGCATTCAGCGTGGAAGTGGAAGATGCCAATGGAAATCCTGTGGATGGCGCGGCGGTTACGCTTTCACTGGCCAGCGAACCAAGCTTGGGGGCGTTGAGTGGAACGCTTTCGGAGACGAGTTCGAGTGGGATTGCGACGTTCAGCGACCTGACATTGAATCGTGCGGGAAGCTACACGGTGACGGCGAGCGACGGGTCTCTGTCTGCGACGAGCAGCGCGATTGCGATTACGTATGCGTCGCCGACGGTGGTATTTGTCAGTGAGCCGGGCAATACGGTGGCGGGACAGAAAATCGCGGCGTTTACGGTTTCTCCTGAAACCACGACGGGCAGCGTGATTACTACTGATAAATCCAAAGTTACGCTGCAGATTTCCTCGGGCGGAAAATTAATTGGTACTTCCAAAGGCAAAGTGAAAAATGGCCTGATCACGTTCAAAAATCTTTCGATTCGGACAGCGGGCACGTACACGCTGACGGCGACGGACCCGTCTTATGCGTCGATGGTTTCTACCTCGTTCACTATTTCCGCTGGGGCGGCGAGCAAGATGTCATTCAAAACGCAGCCGACAAATGTGGCGGCGAGCACGCCTTTCAATGTGACGGTTGGGCTTACGGATAAGTATGGCAATGCGGTGAGTGATAATTCAACGGTTACGCTCGTGCTGGGATCGAAACCCAAGGGAGCGGCGGCGTTGAGTTTGACGGCGACGGTGAGTGACGGGTCGGCGGATTTTGATGGCGTGACACTTGCCACTGGGGGGAATTACACGCTGAAAGCCAGTGATGGGAAAGCGAAAGCGACGTCGAAGAAAATTGTGGTGAGCTGAGGTGATAAATAAGCTCCGTTTTTCCAAAGCCCACGGCCACGCCGTGGGCTTTTTTTTGGACCGTACGCATGGGAATAATCGAAGCGGTATAAGTTGGGATGCTCTGGGATTTCGTAAAAATGCTGGTATTTGCGGCAGCGCATGGATAGATTGTTACCGTGGGCATTGGATGGTGATCAATTCGCATAGATGAAAGTTGGTTAGCATGAAAAAGAAGCGTGCACGCGGGTTTTGCTGTGTTGATCATCTGGAACTGCGCCGGCTGTTGAGCACGATTTTTGTCAGCAACAGCACCGCCGCGACGACCGGAAGCAATAACGGAACCTCGTGGACGAATGCCTATACGAATTTGCAGACAGCAATAACTAACGCCAACAGTGGCGACACGATCGAAGTCGGGCAGGGAACATATACGCCGGGCACGCAGCGCAGCGATTCTTTTGGTTTGAAAGATGGCGTCAGCATTCTTGGCGGCTATGCGGGCACGGGGCAATCCAATCCGGATGCGCGCAGCGTAGCGCAAACGCCGAGCGTTCTCTCCGGGGATATCGGAACGCTGAACGATAATTCCGACAACAGTTATAATGTGGTGTCCAGCAATGGTAATGCTTCTACGGCCGTCCTGGACGGATTTACCATTACCGCTGGAAACGCCAACGGCGGCGGCGATACCAGTGGTGGCGGGATCAACATTGGCAGCAGCAGTCCTAGCATTAGCGACTGCATTATCACAGGAAACAATGCTTTTTTCGGCGGGGGCGGGGTGGTGATCAGCGGAGTTAACGCACTGACGCTGAGCAATTGCACGATCAGCGGAAATACCGCGGGCACGAGTGGCGGAGGAGTTTACAGCTTCGGCTCGACCATCGCTTTGACCGGTTGCGTGATCACCCAGAATCACAGTTACGGCAGTGGTGGCGGGATCATGACCGCATACGATACTTCGGACACTTTCACCGATTGCACGATTACCGGAAATATCGCTACCTTCGATGGCGCAGGCGTGCAGAACCTGCATTCATCACAGACATTGATCAATTGCGTTATCGCTGGCAATAGTGGCGGGCAGACCGGAGGCGGGGTAAATATTACTACCGGTACGGAGTCATTGGTTAACTGCACGATCAGCGGCAATTCCTCCACCGATTTTGGTGGGGGTATCTCAGTCAAGAATGCTTCCACGGCAACCGTGACCAATTGCATTGTCTGGGGCGATACCTACCCCGGCGGATATGACATTTATACGACGTCCGACAGCTCGGCGACCATCACCTATAGCGACGTGAATGGAAACGTCGACAGCGTTGATAACGATCTGAACATCGATCCGAAATTTGTTCGCAATGTGGGAACCAACGGCGCGAGTGATTACGGCGATCTGCATCTGCAGGCGGATTCGCCGGTGATTGATGTTGGATCAAATAGCGCCATTTTGGGAACGACAACGGATGCGGATGGCGATGGCCGCATTCGCAACAGTACGGTTGATCTCGGGGCTTACGAGTATCAGCTCATCTTTGTTGATGCGCATGCCACGGGATCAAATGATGGCAGCAGTTGGACGAATGCGTATACCAGTCTGCAGAGCGCTCTGGCTGGATCGGGGAACAGCGCGGTGATTGACGTGGCCCAGGGGACGTACTATCCAACCAGCGGCTCGTCTGTCACGGCCACATTCCAACTCAAGGATGGCGTCGCGATCTATGGCGGATTTGCCGGCGATACCACCAGCACGCCTGGCACGCGCTCTCCCCAAGTCTATCCCACGATTCTCTCCGGCGATCTGGGCGTGCAGGGGCCGACCAACTTTTCCGACAACAGCAATAATGTCGTTATCGGCAGCGGCACCGATTCCACCGCGGTGCTCGATGGCTTTACGATCACGGCTGGAAATGCCCAAGGTGGAGGGAAACCTTATGACGGCGGCGGAATATATGACAACGATGGCAGCCCGACTATCAACGATTGCATCATCACCGGCAACCGCTCGTCGGTCGGCAATGGCGGCGGTATCTACAATGGAAACGGCTCGTCGCCGCTGATCACGAACACGACGATCAGTAACAATTTCGCGTTTTCCGTGGGCGGCGGAATCGATAATCGTTCTAATTCATCGCCGACGCTGATCAATTGCTCGATCACGGGGAATACGGCTCAAGCTGGTGGAGGCGGTGTTTATGATTATGCGGCTGCGACATTCATTGATTGTCTCCTCACCGGCAATAGTTCTCCCGGCAACGGTTTTAATCCCAATACGGGTAGTGGCGGGGCAATAGAGACTGAAAATACCGGCGTGCTCACGCTGATTAACTGCACGATCGCCCAAAATACGGATGTGCAGGGAGCAGGGGGAATCAAGAACAATTCCACGGCAGCTCCCATCATCACTAACTCCATTCTATGGGGTGATTCGGCCAATGAAATCGTGAGCACCCATACGCCAACCATTACCTATAGCGATATCGACCAGAGTGGTTTTGCGGGGTCGAATCACAACATTGATACCGATCCGCTTTTTGTAAATCCGTCGGGCGGGAATTTTCGTCTTGAACCGACTTCTCCGGGAGTCGATATGGGATTGAACTCGGCGATAGCGGGGACTGATACTGATGTGTCTGGGGCTCCCCGCATTAACAATGGCACGGTGGATATGGGGGCATACGAATTCCAGTCGACGATTTATGTCGATGCGAATGCCATGGGGACGGATAGCGGCGGTAGCTGGGCAGATGCGTTTACGACATTGACGGCGGCGCTGGCGGTGGCGATCCCCGGCTCGGGCCAGGTCATTGATGTCGCCCAGGGCACATATGAACCCACCACAGGCACGGACCGCACAGCGACATTTCAATTGTTGGATAATATGAGCCTGTATGGGGGATTTGCGGGCGATAGCACGAGCAACCCGGGAGCGCGCAACGCTTCACTCTATCCCACCATTCTCTCCGGCGAGATCGGCGCTCCCGGCATCTCCGATAATAGCTATCACGTCGTCACCTCCAGCGGCGTTTCGGCCTCAACCGTTCTTGATGGCTTTACCATCACCGCCGGAAACGCTGACGCGTCGCACACCAACTACCGCGGTGGGGGAATTTACAACAATGGCGGCGATCTGACCATCAATGACTGCACCATCACCGGAAATAGCTCCTCCGACGTCGGCGGCGGGATGTATAACGAGAATGCTACGGTGGAAATGACCGACTGCTTTATCACTGGCAATACCGCTTACGACAGCGGCGGTGGAATAGCCAGCCAAAGCACGCACCTGACAATTATTAATAGTGTTATCGCTGCTAATTCCGCAAACAGGGGCGGGGGGATTTTTGACAGTGATGTTGCTTTAACATTAACCAACTGCACCGTTTCCGGCGACACCGCCATCTTAACCCCGGGCGGCGGATTATACGGTGCTATTTCGAACGAGTCTGTGACTAATTGCATTTTCTGGGGTGACACCGCCCAGCCTGGTGGTAACGAAATCTATAGCGGCATCAATGACACGGTGACAGTCACGTTCAGCGATATCGGTCAGACTGGCTTTGCGGGAACAAATGGAAACATCAATGCGGACCCGAAGTTTGCTAACGCAGGCAGCGGCGATTTCCGGCTCGTGCCTCCTTCACCGGCGATTGATACGGGATCAAACTCGGCGATTGCGGGCACCGATACCGATCTGGCCGGCGACCCGCGCATCACCAACGGCACGGTGGATATGGGGGCGTATGAATTCATGTCGACCATTTTTGTCGACGCCAACGCCACGGGAGCGGATAACGGCAGCAGCTGGGCCGACGCGTTTACAACATTGACGGCAGCGCTGGCGATCGCGTCGCCGGGCTCCGGACAAATTATTGATGTCGGCCAGGGCACCTATAAACCCACCGCTGGCACGGACCGCTCGATGTCATTTGAACTAATTAATGGGGTGAGTCTGTACGGCGGATTCGCTGGCGATAACACAGGTACCCCGGGCGTGCGGAATGTCGCGCTCTTTCCGACCATACTCTCCGGCGATATCGGCACGGTGGGGGATAACAGTGACAACAGTTATCACGTGGTCTATGTCAACAATGTCAGCTCAACAACCGTGCTCGATGGCTTTACCATTACAAAGGGAAATGCCAACGGAAATGACTATGACCAATGGGGAGGTGGAATCCTGAATGTTAGTGGTGCTCCGACGATCAATGACTGCACCCTCACCGGCAACTTAGCGGACTTTGGCGGAGGAATGTTCAATTATGCCAATGCCGCGCCGGTATTAACCAACTGCATTATCACTGGCAATACCGTCACCGAGGGTGGCGGGGCGATGTACAACCATGCTGCTACACCGACGCTCATTAATTGCGTCGTCGCCGGGAACACTGCGGCGGGCAGCGGCGGGATCGCGGACTTCTATTCATCGCTTGTCTTAACCAACTGCACCATCACGGGAAATACGGCAACCCAATTCGATGGCGGCGGCGTATACGGCTTCGACTCCAGTGAGACGATTACCAACTGCATTTTCTGGGGTGATACCGCACAGACAGCGAGCAACGAAATTTATGATGTTTCTGCCCAGACTGTCACCATCACCAACAGCGATATTGATCAGAGCGGCATTGCCGGCTCAAACGGAAATATTGATGCCGATCCCATGTTCCTCCGCAATGCTGGAGCCGATGGCTCAACTGATTATGGCGATCTGAATCTAAAGATTGGCTCCCCTGCTATCGACGCTGGCTCCAATGCCGCGATCTCGGGCACGACTACCGATCTGAGTGGTAATCCGCGCATCGTGAATGGCACGGTGGATATGGGCGCTTACGAAGCCGAGCCGATCATTTTTGTTGACGCCAATGCGACAGGAAATAACGATGGCACGAGTTGGGCGAACGCTTTCACCACGCTGACCGCCGGATTATCTGATGCGCTTGCCGGCTCACTCCAATCGATCGACGTCGCCCAGGGAACATATAAGCCCACGACCAGCTCCGACCGCACCGCGACATTCCAGCTTCTCGACGGCATCAGCATCGAGGGCGGATTTGCAGGTGATACCACATCCAATCCCGGCGCTCGCAATATCGCGCTGTTTACGACCATCCTATCCGGCGATATCGGTACGATGGGTGACAATTCTGACAACAGCTATCACGTAGTCACCGGCAATTACACGGATTCCACGGCCGTGCTGGATGGGTTTACCATCACCGGCGGAAACGCCAACAGCTCGTCTAAAGGCGACGACCGCGACGGGGGCGGGGTCGTTGATTTATACGGCAGTTCAACCATCAACGAATGCATCATTTCCGGCAATGCCGCGATGAACGATGGCGGCGGAATATACAGTTACCAATCTACCCTTCATCTCAATGAATGCGCCATCACCGGAAATACCGCTAAAGAGGGCGGCGGAATATACAGCTACATCGATTCCTCGGACGCTCTGACCAATTGCACCATCAGCGGAAACACCGCTTCCGATAAAGGGGGCGGTATATACAACTATGACCATACCTCGGCGACGCTCGTTAACTGTGTTATCAGCGGCAACACCGCTGGGAATAATGGCGGTGCAATACTAAACTATCACTCTACTAACACGCTGATCAATTGCACGATCAGTGGGAATACCGCAGGCGGTAATGGCGGAGGAATCTTCAATATTTCATATTCCACGACAACGCTGTCCAATTGCGTTCTCTTTGGGGATACCGCTCCAAGCGGAAATGAAATTTTCAGCGACGACTCCGGAAGCACGACGACCCTCACGTTTAGCGATGTGAATCCTGCCGATATTGCCGGCACGGTCAATCTCGATGGGACAGATATTAATTCTGATCCGCTTTTCGTCCGCAACGTCGGCACCAATGGCCCGACCGACGCCGGCGATCTGCATCTTCAAAACAGCTCCCCCGTGATCAACATCGGCTCGAACGCCGCGATTCCTAATGGTATTACCACTGATCTCGATGGCAATTCACGCATCGTGCAAGGCACAGTGGATATGGGTGCATACGAGGCGCTATTTGCGCATCTGGTTTTCAATGTTTCTCCGCCGCAAAGTAACACGGCGGGTGCAGCTTTGGGGGTTGAGGTCAGCATCGAAGACGGCAATGGCAATGTTGTTACGACCGACAACTCCAGCATAACGCTGCAAATCGCGAGCGGACCTTCTGGTGCTTTGTTGCATGGCACGTTGACGGAAGCGGCCCAGAATGGGGTAGGTATATTCTCCGGCGTGAACATCACGCAGACGGGAACTTACACCATTTCCGCCAGCGATGGATCTTTCCCCGGCGCTACCTCGAATAGTTTCAGTGTTGCTCCCGCTGCTGCTGCTTCGCTGGTTATTACGCAGCAACCGGCCAATGCCATCGCCGGCCAGACGACATCGCCAGTGGTTGAGGTGAAAGATCAATACGGCAATCTTGCCGCCGGCACCACCGTCAGCGTCGCGCTTGGCACGGCTCCATCCGGCGCAACTGTTTCCGGCACAACGCCCATCATCAGCGGCGCTGTCGATAGCTTTTCCAATCTTTCACTGACCAAGGCAGGGGCATACACACTGACATTTACCGACGGCTCGCTGCCGGCTGTGACCTCCAGCACTTTTACAATTAGTAATGCCGCCGCGGCGATGCTCGCCTTCGCCAACCAACCTGCCGACACTATCGCGGGTCAAACACTTTCGCCAATTACGGTGGAAGTCGAAGACCAATTCGGAAATCCTGTCGTTGGCGATAACTCGAGCGTGTCACTTAGCAGCACCCCGGCTGGAATATCCGGCTCAATTGCAACGAACCTGGGCCTGGCGATCTTCTCGAATCTGTCCTCCACCACTCCCGGCACCTACACTCTGACCGCCAGCGACGGGGTGTTGACCAGTGCTACCTCGAATAGTTTCGCGATCACCTCTGGCAACATTACCGCGGTTCCGACGACGCTTTCCATTAGCACCGAGCCGACCAATGCGACCGCGGGGCAGCCCTTGCCGGCGATTGCGGTGGAAGTGAAAGATCAGAATGGAAACCCGGTAGATGGAACGAGCGTCACACTGTCTATTGCCAGCGGCCCATCCGGGGCTCATTTAGGCGGGACCACAACCGTCTCAACCATTAACGGCATTGCGACCTTCAGCAATCTTTCGCTGGATCATCCCGGGTCTTACACGCTGACGGCCAGCAATGGATCACTTCCCTCTGTAACCACCAGTTCTTTTACCTTCGCCTTCGCCGGGCCGCAGCTTGTCTTCGCGGCCGAGCCTGGCAATGCAACCGCGGGGGCAAAAATCCCCGCCTTCCGCGTCTCTCCAGAAGACATCAATGGCAACCCGCTCACCACTAATAAATCCAAAATTAAGCTCACGCTATCTTCGGGTGGCAAACTCATTGGCAGCGCCACTGGCGCTGTGAAAAACGGCGCCGCCATCTTCAGCAAACTCTCCATCCAAAAAGCTGGCACCTATACATTGACCGCAACTGATCCCACCTTTGGGTCTGCTATCTCCTCTACCTTCACCATCACTGCTGCGGCCGCCAGTAAAATGGTGTTCAATCCACAGCCCGGGAATGCAAGCACTACAACCCCCTTCAACGTCTCCGTCGAACTCACAGATAAATATGGCAACGCCGTCAGCGATGGCTCAACGGTTGCCTTGGTTCTTGGCTCACATCCCAAGACTGCTGCAAGTTTGAATCTCACCTCGGTCGTCAGCGATGGCTTTGGCGATTTCGATGGTATTACGCTCGCTACGTCCGGCAATTACACGCTTAAAGCCAGCGACGGAAAAGCAAAGGCGACGTCGAAAAAATTCCTTGTCAGCTAGGCAAAAATTGCCGAATAAAAATGGATGTTCAAATCTTCCATTTGCCGGTTTGATTCCCTGGAAATCAGGCGTTTGCTCAGCACGATTTATGTCAGCTCGGCTGCTATCGGGGCTGATAATGGATCCTCCTGGAGCGATGCATTTACTGACCTTCAGGCGGCGCTGACCAATGCAACGAGCGGAACGACCATCGAAGTCGGCCAGGGAACTTATTATCCGACCAGTGGGACGGATCGCACGGCAACATTTGCGTTGATCGATGGCGTCAGCATTGAGGGTGGGTTTGCAGGGACTGGAACGGCTAATCCGGATGCGCGGGATGTATCGCTCTATCCGTCCATTCTCTCCGGCGATATCGGCACACAAGGCGATGCGAGCGATAACAGCTATGTGGTGGTGACAGGAAATAATGTGGACAGCACGGCGGTGCTGGATGGATTCACCGTAAGCGGCGCGACGCAAAGTGGGATGGCCAATTCGTATGGCAATCCGACCATCAACAACACCACGTTCACGAACAACAGCGGCAGTTATGGCGCCGGCATCGATAATCAACATAGCTCGCCGACGCTGACCAATTGCACGATCACCGGTAATACCGCCTCGGACGCGGGCGGAGGAATGTACAACTATTACTCTTCGCCGGTGCTGAATAAATGCACGATCAGCGGCAACAATGCGGATCAGGGTGGAGGCGGAATCTATAACGATTATTCGTCGCCGACGCTTACGCAGTGCACGATCAGCGGGAACACCACCACGCAGGATGGCGGCGGCGTGGATAGCAATGGCGGTTCGCCATCGCTGACGGGTTGCATTATCGAAGGAAATTCCGCGGGCTATGGCGGGGGCATCAACAACGAATACGGCGATTCCAAGGCAACGCTGGCCAATTGCGTTATCGTGGGAAATACTGCGACGGGCAGCGGTGGAGGTGTCGCTGACAATGCCGACGCGATCCTGCTGAATTGCACGATCACCGGGAATACTGCGGGTAGCGCGGGGGGCGGAGTCGCGACGGGATATACAACTTATTACGCCACGAAATTGACCAACTGTATCGTGTGGGGAAATTCCGCGCCGACCGCCAATGGTGTTTACAACGCCGGCTCGGGGGAAAACCCGGTGATCACTTTCAGCGATGTCGAAGATGGAGCCAAGGGGAATGGCAACGTCAATGCCGATCCGCAGTTTGTTCGCGATCCGGGCACCAATGGCGCCAATGATTATGGCGATCTGGATTTGCAAAGCAGCTCGCCAGGGCGCAACGCGGGTTCGACATCAGCAGTGTCCGGCATCGCCACGGATATCGTGGGCAACCCGCGCGTCTCGGGTGGGAAAGTGGATATGGGAGCATACGAATACGCGAGTAATTCCGGTTCGGGCGGATCGGGTGGCGGAACCTCAGGTGGGACAGCCAGCGGGCAATTGGTTTTCTCAACTCAGCCAGCCGGTACAACCGCGGGAAGCAAGCTGGGAACCGTCACGATTGAAGATGTCGACAGCAATGGCAATGTGCTTAGCAGCGCTAAGGGAAAAGTCACGCTCTCGCTTTCGGGTGCGAAGCTTCTGGGCGGCGCGACTGCGGTTCTAAAAAATGGGGTTGCGGTATTCAGCCATCTGACAATCGACCAGGCGGGCACGTATACACTTTCAGCCAATGGCGGCAGTCTAGGATCGGTGGCGTCTACAACATTCGCGATTACACCGGCGGCGGTGAGTAAAATCGCTTTCGCCTCGCAGCCTGCGAATGTCGCAGCGGGTACTGCATTTAATGTCGAGGTAACGCTCACGGATCGTTATGGCAATCTTGCTGGCGATGGGGATACGGTGCAATTGAGCCTGGGAGCGCACGCGGGGCAAGCGGTGTTGAACCAGACAGCAACCGGAAGCGGAGGAGAAGCAGATTTCGATCAGTTGACTCTGGACGCGCCGGGGAATTACACGCTGATCGTCAAAGATGGCAAATCGCAGGCGGTCTCGAAAAAGTTTGTGGTGAGCTAATTGGATCAAACCAACTTTTGCAGTAATAGTGTAATCGCTAAACCGCAAGCGCATCCAACAGATTTTAGACGTCATTGTAAGGGCGGCTGAAGCTGCCCCTACGCAAATTGAAAGAATAAATATCGGAAAATCGGACGTCCCATTTCGTAAAAAGTGACGGGGAATTTTGTTGTAAATGCGGCAGCTTGCCGTTAAGAGTAGCCCGTGGAGGTAAGCTACGGGTATGAAACAAAATTCACGCGGGAAGCAATTTAAGAGTGCTGTTGAGATGCTGGAACGTCGGCGGCTTTTGTCGCTGACGGTTGACCTGCAGGTCGATGGGATCGATCCATCGAGTCCTGTGAATGATACGGCCAGTATCGTGGATGCACATACGATTGCTAATCCACAGGCGGGGACGGTTTACGATGTTTCGATCTGGGCAGTGGTTCATGGAACCGATACTGATGGATCAAACGATTCTCTGGACGAAATGTTTGGATCGCTGATCGCGTCGAACCTGCGCGCGGGCGGATACTTCGGGGCAGTGGAGGGAAGTTTTTCCGTACCTACTCTTGAGCCGTATTTTAATTCCACCACGTTCGAAGCAGCTCCGGGTGTGCAATACACAGATGCCAATGGAAACATAGATATCGGTTCAACTTCCAATAGCACTCTGGATGCAGGTGATTTTTTTCATCCCGTGCTCGATTCAAGTAATTCACCGTCGCCTTCGAATCTGTTGGGTGAAGGATCGGCCGATGCGGGACAGGAACAGGAAGTGGCGACGACCACATTTACGGTGACTTCTGTGGTAAATGGTCCGCCAACGACGCTGGAATTCAGCCCACGTCCGCAAGTTCAGGAAGAAGTATCCGCGGTCTGGTTTGAAGATGGAAATCTTGTCGATACGCAGGATGATCCATCGGCAGTATTTGCTGCGGGCCTGGGCATCACGATCACGGATTCCGACACGATTGCCCCAACCGCGTCAGCGACTTTTTCGCCAATCATCGGCGGCGCCAGCGCCTATCAATTCACCGTGACTTATTCTGACAACCAGGAATTGGATACCAACCGTTTTGGTTCGCAAAATATTCTGGTTTCAGGGCCCCACGGATATAGCCAATTGGCAACCTATGAAGGGGCCGCTGATGCCGACCTAAGCTCTGATCCAGCATATGATCCCATTACTGCGACCTATCAGATTACACCGCCGGACGGCAGTTGGGATGGTGCGGACAATGGAACTTATCTGTTCATCCTGGAGGCGAACCAGGTAACGGATATATCAGAGAACACCGCCGCATCAACGGTGATCGGAGTGGCTTCGCTGACCGTGGAGGGAGTAGTTTCGATTACGCCCAGTACTCAGAGCGTGAATGAAGATTCTTCCACGCCAGCAAGCTTCACGGTCACACGCACCGATGGCCTGAATGATGATTATGCCGAAGCACTGGCGGTGAATTATACTGTGAGCGGGTCGGCGGTATCGGGGACCAATTACACCGCTCTTACTGGCTCGGTAACCATTCCCGTTGGGCAGGCATCGGCGATCATCGATGTGCAGCCGATAGACGATCATCTAAATGATGCAAATACGACTCTGACATTGACACTATCCTCGAATTCTCAATACGAGATTGGCAGCGATAGCGCTTCGACATTGACCATCACGAATGTCGCTCCGCCACCGACGCAATTGGTCTTCGTCAATCAACCAACTAGTACCACAGCGGGATTAACCCTTTCGCCGGTCACGGTGGAGATCGAAACCCAATACGGGCAAATAGCCACGCAGGATAATTCTGAAATAACCCTGAGCCTTTCCGGAGGCGAGAGTCTGAGCGGGACATTAACCGTCGCCGCTGTGAATGGCGTTGCGACATTTGACGATCTCTCCGAAACAACAGCAGGGTCATATACGCTCACTGCAACGGATCAAACTGATGTCCTGACGGACATATCGAACCAGTTCACGATCAATCCCGGGCCGGCCAGTCAGCTCGGATTTTCTGTTGAACCAACTTCCACTTATGCCGGCCAGGCGGTACCAACTTTTGATGTCAGCGTGGAAGACCAGTACGGGAATGTTGTCACCAGTGATAACTCTTCTATTTCCATCGTCAGCGGGCCGATCGGGATCAGCGCAACGGTCGACGCGAATAATGGAACCGCTAGTTTTTCAGGATTATCCACGAATATCGCGGGAACTTATACACTGGTTGCCACAGATAGTGCGCTCGTCCCGGCTGAGGCCTCAAGTATCGACGTGGTGCCGGGGAATCCCGTGAAAATGGTGATCACCGCTCAACCCACTAATGCTGCTGCGGGCCAACCCGTGGGGACTATCACTGTCGCGGTGGAAGATGCACTGGGTAATATTGTGACTTATGATGAGTCGGACATTTCCATCAGCTCGGCGGATATTTATGCCAATGGCACGCTTACTGAAGCGGTCACGAATGGCATCGCTACTTTTAACGATGTCGATTTCACCAAGACCGGCAACTTCAATCTGGTTTTCACCGATCCCGAAGACGGTCTTTCCAATGTTACTTCCAACACTTTTATCGTATCGGCAGCAGCTGGGTCGCAATTGAAAATCATCAACTTCCCCGCCAGCGGCACTGCAGGCGGTGCGGTGTCTGCTTTCCAAATTCAAGTGCTGGATCAATACGGGAATCTCGTTACCTCGGATAACTCCACGGTCACGCTGACCGCTTCAGCGGGTTCTGGCATCGGAGGAACGGATAGCGCAACCGCACAGGGCGGCATCGCGACTTTCGATGACGTCAGTTTCACTGATGCAGCCACGATAGAAGTGCAGGCATTGGATGGCGCGCTTACGCCAGCGTCTGGGACACTGACCATTTCGCCCGGAGCTGCCGCTGGTTTGCAATTTATCCAGCAACCTGGCAACGCGATCGTTGGTTCCAGCCTAGGAGCTGTCACAGTCGAAGTGGTAGATGCGTACGGCAATGTGATCGACACTGCTGCTCCGGGTGTTTCCTTCGCCATTGGCACCGGGCCTTCCGGAGCAATTCTTTCCAACACGCAAACCACCAGCCAAACGACTGCCGTCCAAAGCGATGCGGATCTGTCTGTAAACGAAGCCGGCACGTACACGCTTACCGCCAGCGCCACAGGATTGCCCACAATCACGAGCGATTCGTTTACGGTTACTTATTCCACACAATCCTTGTTCTTTTCCACTCAGCCGACTAGTGCAGTCGCCGGCGCCAAGCTGCCTGCCTTCACTATCGAAACAGTCGATACCAACGGCACCCTGATTACCACTGGAAAATCCAAAATCATTTTGAGCATCTCCTCTGGCGGGAAATTAATTGGCTCATCAAAAGCCAACGTCAAAGCCGGCAAAGTAACCTTCAGCAAACTCTCCATTCATAAAGCCGGCACGTATACCCTCACCGCGACCGATACCGGTTTTGGTTCGGCTATTTCCGAAAGCTTTGTGGTCAGTGGTGGAGCAGCGAAGAAGATCGCGTTTAGTCCGCAGCCAGCGAATGTCGCGGCATCGACGTCTTTCAACGTTTCGGTATTGGTTACGGATAGGTATGGCAATGCAACGGGGGCGGACAATGTAATTGATTTAACATTGGGAGCGCATGCAGCGGGTGCGAGCTTGAGCACGAGCGCCTCAGCAGACCAGGAAGGCGTGGCGGATTTTTCTAATGTAACACTAGATATATCAGGGAATTACACACTTGTCGCCGTGGACGGCAAGATTAAAGGGACTTCCAAAAAATTCAGTGTGACATAACTGGATAAAAAGGGGTCGATGGGCCGATAAATGATTATCGGACCATGCGATTTTTGCTCACCTTACTGATATGCACAGCGGTTTTATCGCCGCGAGTGCTGGCGCAACCGGCAATCGTGAATCGCGTTTTGCGCTCGATTGATTTTGAAGAGCGCGGACTGGGGAATAATGAATCGCTGCCGATGCATTGGAGCAAAGCGCGCGGTCCAACGCTGCCGTTTTACGTCAATGGCTATCTGACCACGGACCGCGCACACAGCGGCAAATATAGCTTTAGATTTGATCTGAACGGCGGGTCGCTGATTTATCGCTATGACCCGGGACAGATCAAAGTCATGGTGGGAGCGCATTATCGCGTGGAATGCTATGTGGCAACCACGCCCATGCAGCGCGCCCGCGCTCGGCTAACGGCTTACCTCACCGATCTGGATGGGCATCCGATTCTGAGCAGCGTCGTGCATTCGGCCCCCTACTCAGCCAGCTCGGCGAGTGAAGGGTGGAAAAAATTATCCATCGAAGTTGCCGCGGATGATCCGAATGCGGCTTTTCTCGTGATCGAGCTGGGATTGCTTCAGCCCAATATGTATGCGCAGACCTCGCTGGGCGATCGCGCGCTCTTCACGCAGGATATCAATGGGTCGGCGTGGTTTGATGACATTACGGTTTCGCAAATCCCGCAGGTGGAAATTTCCACGGACAAGCCGGGCAATATTTTCAAGCGCGGCGAAAGTCCGCGATTGAATGTGCTGGTGAATGACCGTTTTACAGATGATCTGGCGGCGCAGCTGATTGTTCGCGATGCCACGGGAGCCAATGTGTATCAGCGCTCGGGCGGGCTGGACATGGCTTCGGCACAACGGATTGGGCCGGGGCAGAAGCGCATGACCTTGGTATTGCCGAACGATCTGGAACCCGGGTGGTACGAAGCGAGCCTGGTGATGAATTCGAATGGCGTGCTCGTGGGTGATCAGAAAGTCGATTTTATTTTGCTCGCGGATGATGGAGCAGCGGTTCCTGATCCGCGTTTTGGGATGATCGCAACCAGCCTGCCCTTTGCGGGGTGGAGCGAGCTGCCGGATATTTTGCCGTTCCTGGGCGCGGGCCGAGTGAAGCTGGCGGTCTGGTCGAAGGCGGGGAATATTCAGCAGATGGATTCCGGAGCATTTGACCAGCTTTTGAGCAGATTGTCGGAATTGAATATCACGCCGACGGCTTGTTTGCTTTCGCTGCCGCCGGATGTGGCAGAACATGTAGGAACCGATCAATGGACGGGAATCCTGCGCGCCAGTGATGAGCTTTGGCAGCCGGAATTGGCATTCATGATCTCGCGGCATGCGAATCATCTGGACCGCTGGCAGCTAGGCGATGATGGATCGGATGCGTTCGTTACCAACCCCGCGATGCGCACGGTTTATTCGCGGGTCTATTCGGAATTCGCCAGCCTGATGGACAAGCCTGACCTGGCGATGCCCTGGCCTAGTTGGTACGAGATGCAGGGCGAATTGCCCGCCACGGTGGCGCTGAGTGTGCCGCCATCAGTGTTGCCATCGCAGATTCCGCTTTACATGCAGGAGCTCAAGGGTAAGGAAGGGCACAATCTTTCGCTGAGCCTCCAATTATTGGATGCGGATAAATATGGGCGCGAATTGCAGATCAGCGATTTAGCGCAGCGGGTGATTTACGCCCTGTCTGCAGATGCGACGCGCATCGACCTGCCGCTGCCTTATAGCGTGGATCATGCGGGCAACGATGTGGTGAAGGAGCCGGGCGAATTGATGATGATCATGCGCACGCTCATCACGACGCTGGGCGGGACGACGTATCGTGGGCAAGTGCCGGTGGCGGATGGCGTGGATGCTTTTCTCTTTGATAAGAATGGCGTGGGGATTCTCGCGCTGTGGGATCGGGGAAGCGACACGAGCGTGAAGCAGCTGGTGCTGAACACGGGAAGCCGTCCGATGCGCGTTGATCTCTGGGGCAATGCGACGCCTTTGGTCGCATCCGCCAACGATCAATCCGAAGGCGCCATTCGTTTGAACATCGGCCCGATGCCGATTTTCCTGATCGATATCGACGGATCATTGGCGCAGCTGCGTGCGTCGGTGCATTTTGATAACAATCTGATTGAATCGAGCTTCGAGCCGCACAATCGGCATATCCGGTTCACCAATTCGTATAAGCAATCTATTTCAGGAACGTTCAAATTACGCCCCCCTCCGGGCTGGACGATTACCCCGCCGACATTTGCGTTCAATCTCAATCCTGGTGAAACCTTCGACCGCGAAGTGCAGATTGAATTTCCCTACAACTCTCTAGGCGGCACGAAAGAAATCGCCGCTGATTTCACCGTGCAGGCCGACCGCAGCGCCAGTTTCAGCGTGCCGGTGCCGTTGAAGCTGGGATTGTCTGATGTTGGCATGCAGGCGCTGGCGATCCGCGATGGCAAGGATGTGGTCGTGCAGCAGGTGATCAGCAATTATGGCGAAAAGCCGATCGACTACACGGCCTTTGCAGTCTTCCCGGGACAGGCCCGCCAGGAACGCCTGGTCACGCAGCTCGGGCCTGGGCGGACGACCATCAAGCGGTATCGATTTAATTCGGTCGATCTCTCCACGGAAACCAAAGTGCGGGTAGGTGTGAAGGAATTGCTAGGCACGCGCATTCTGAATGCCGAGGTAGGTGTACAGTAGAGATTCGCGCTACGCCGCAGCAAAGCTGCGGGATTAACATTCTCGTGCGAAACATCTAGCCAGTGTAAATTGCCAGCTCAGGCACTATGCGAGCCATGTGGTTGAAATCGGCGTCGCTGTGCATCAAAGCTGCCTCATTTTCAATTGTAATTTGGGCAATCAGGCAATCAACCGAACTGCGTGGTGTGACACCTCGCGCACGGCACCGGGAATATAAGCCGGCTGCAGCAACATGCGTGTCAATCGAATGGATAGGATAGATGAATCGATGTGTCGTTAAGCTCGCATGCAGGCGACGAAACTCCGATTCCGAGCGCGCTCCCTGGAGAATTTCCTGAAGGATGACGGGAGTTAAGGCAAATGGAATATCGGCTGTAATCAGATTGTCGAGGCGGCGGGCGGCGGGACCCGGGCGGGGACCGAGAAAATCGATCCAAATCGATGTGTCGACGAGTATCACCTATTTGCCTCGCCGGGCAGAGCGATAATCGTATGAAGGATCAATCAGTCCCTTGCCCCGCAGCGCTCTGAGATCTGCCCGCTTATGCGAGCGGACAAACTCGCGCAGAGCCAGATCGATGAGGTCTTTTTTTGTTTTAACATCTGCGTAACGGAAAGCTTCGCTGACAAGCTCAGAATTGAGAACTATATTGGTGCGCATAATTATACACCTCGTGTGTGTATAGTTTAGAATATACTTTATTAATTGTCCAAAATGCGGAAATCTTAAATTTGGTAACCTCGAATGGAAACGGATTTCACAAATAAACGGGTGACGGTAGCGGGGCTGGGGCGGTTTGGGGGGTCGATTGCAGCGGCGCGGTGGTTTTGTCAGCAAGGGGCCAAGGTCTTGGTGACGGATCAGGAGAAAGAGGAAAAATTAACAAAGTCGATGGAACGATTGGCGGATTTGCCGATTGAATGGCGCTTGGGCGGGCACCGGGAAGAGGATTTTATCAAGACGGATCTGGTGGTCGCTTCGCCGGCAATTCCACCGAGCAATCCGTTTCTCGTGAACGCGCGCAATGCGGGAGTGCCGATCACGACGGAGATGAAGTTGTTCATCGAACGGCTGCCGAGCGATGTGAAAACACTTGCGGTGACGGGAACCAAGGGGAAATCAACGACGACCACGCTGCTGGGGATGATGCTCAAAACCCGATATCAGGTTCATCTCGGCGGGAATATTGGCAAGTCGCTGTTGTTTGAATTGCCGAACATTCGCCAAGGCGATCTGGTTTTGCTCGAGCTCTCGAGTTTCATGCTGGAATATCTGCGGCCCTTGCGATGGTCGCCGAATGTCGCGGTGTTCACGATGATTTCACAGGATCATCTGGAATGGCATGGGGGTTTACAGGGATATCTTTCTGCCAAGGGCGTGCTGGCGGAGTCGCAGGGGCCGGAAGATTTTATTGTCTTTAATCCCGAGAACGCGCCGGCGGCGGAATTGGCCAAGCAATCGCGCGCACAGAAAGTTTCGTTCAGCGGCGAAAAATTCGCGCTGCGATTGCCGGGAGCGCACAACCAGCTCAATGCCCAGGCGGCTTTTGCAGCAGCGCGATGCCTTGGAATCGAATTCGATGCGGCACAGGCGGCGGTGCGGGATTTTGGTGGTTTGCCACATCGATTGGAATTGGTGCACGAATATGGCGGAGTGCGATATTTCAATGATTCGATTGCCACGATTCCGGAAGCCGCCATCGCGGCGCTGAATGCGTTTGAGCCGCTGAAAGTAATCCAGATCGTCGGCGGATATGACAAGCACCTGGATCGCGCGGAAATGATCAAAGCGCTCGATCAACGTGCTAAAGCGATTTTGTGCATTGGCGCCATTGGTCCAGCAATCGCTACGGAATTGGCGGCCATTCGCCACCGTCAATCACCTCCGGTGCATGAATGTGGCGATTTGCAGACAGCGATGATCGTCGCCAAAAGGCTCGCGAGGCCCGGAGATATCGTGCTGCTTTCGACGGGATTTGCCAGCTATGATCAGTTCAGTAATTTTGAGGAACGTGGGAATAAGTTTGCTGAATCAGCGCGGCAGGTTGGGAATTAGCATGAGTTTAATCCCGCGGCTTTGCCGCGGCGTGGCGCTGATAATCAAGTCGTTTCGAAATGCGAGAATAAATGAAGGATTGGTGCGCTGCGGAAAGAAATCCCTATAATCTCGAGCCATGCGCGATCTGCTTCTGAAACTCTGCCGGCATGAAAATCTTTCTCGCGGAGAAGCGCGCACGGCGTTTGACCTGATTATCTCCGGGCAAATCAGCGAAGCGCAGATCGGCGGCTTGCTGGTCGGACTCGCGGCAAAAGGCACTAATGTCGACGAGCTGGTCGGGGCGGCGGAGGCGCTACGCGAAAAATGCATTCCGATTGACTGTGGAAACTATGATGTGGTTCTGGATACTTGCGGGACGGGCGGAGATGTTAAGGGAACCTTCAACATTTCCACGACTGCGGCGATCATCGCAGCGGCGGCTGGAGTGGCGGTGGCCAAGCACGGAAATCGCTCGGCATCGAGTTTGGCGGGATCGGCGGATGTGCTGGAGAAACTGGGGGTGAAAATCGAGCTTTCTCCCGAGCAGGCTTCGCGCTGTCTGAACGAAGCGGGAATCTGCTTCGCTTTTGCACGGGCCCATCATCCTGCGCTCCGGTCGGTTGCCCATGTGCGTTCGAGCCTTGGTATTCCAACGATCTTCAACATCATTGCCCCCCTGCTGAATCCGGCGAAAGCAAAACATCAACTCATCGGCGTGTTTGCCAAGGAGTTAACCGAGCGCATGGCTTGTGTGCTGCGCGAGCTGGGATCCCAGCGCGCCTGGGTGGTGCATGCGGAGGATGGCTTGGATGAGCTTTCGACCATGAGCTCGACGAATATTGCCGAGCTGCGTGATGGGCAGGTGCGAACGTGGACATTGAAGCCGCAGGAGCTGGGATTTGTCATCGCGGATTTGAAGGATTTGAAAATCAACAGCATTGAAGAAGCGGCTACCGCGGTGCGCGAAGTGGTCGCGGGTAAGAAAGGGGCGCGGCGAGATATCAGCGTGCTTAATGCCGCGGCGGCGCTGGTGGTGGCGGAAAAGGCGGGTGATCTGCACGAGGGGAAAACGCTGGCGGAAAACGCGATTGATTCCGGGGCGGCGAACCGCACGCTGGATAAGCTCATCGCGGCGTCGAATCGATAGATGTTTTCTGTGAAACAGTGGCACTGAAGTGCCACCGCCGGTGGAGGATTGCATTGTTATAGACTCGGGGCAGTCGTATCATCATGTTTATGGAAGAGAGCAATTGGTATTACAACAGTAATGGCCTGGCAACGGGGCCGATGAACCTTGGCGATCTTCGCCAGCTTTTTGCCAATCGCGCATTGCATCCAGCGACTCTCGTGTGGCACGCGACGCTGGTGCAGTGGATGGCGGCAAGCCAGGTGCCGGGGTTGTTGCCCGCGGTGCCACCCGGGCCGCCGCCGCCTACTTTGTCATATCCGCCGGCTTACGCGCCATATCCGCAATCGACCAGCTATCACGGGCTGGCGATGGCGGGATTTATTCTGGCGTTAGTTGGATTGTTGCCCATTCCGTGTTTTGGGGTGTGCCTGGCGCTGCCGGGATTGATTCTGGGCATTGTCGCGCTCTCGGGAATGTCGCACACGCATAATCGAGACGGCCATGGTTTGGCTGTCGCGGCAATTGTCATCGGAGCCATTGCTCTCATGGGACACTGCGGGCTCGGATTTGCTTTGATGGGGCCACCGGCACATTGGCATTATAATTTTGACCGCAATTTTCATTGGCAGCGGTGGGATACCTGAAAAGAACACTGAACGATGAATTTTGAACGCTGAAGCTGAAGAACCTCCTCCCTACCCCTCCCCGGTTCGACTTCGCTCACCACGGGCCTGAGTACAAGGGGAGGGAATAAAATCCGTGGTCATTATTTTTAGGAAAGACGAGTATTACTTCGACGCGGCGACGCGCTCGGCGGAAGGGGTGGTGGTTTGCAATGGTGGGCAAGCGGTGGATGCGATGCGAACCAGTTGGCGGAACTGCTCGAAATTACCGATCAATTTGCCGGCGATGCCGGTGATAATAGAGCCGGGATGGATACCTTGTCGGGTGGCGGGGCTGGTGGCGTCCATGGCTAATACGATGACGCCGGCGTGCGCCCAATTGGCGGGTAATGGCGCCAAGAGCATACCGTTCCATTGCATGCGATCGGTCGGTGTGGCATCAGCCATCAGGGGCTGAGGAGATGCCTCAATATCCACGCATATCAGCTGGCCCCTGCGAAATACCATCAATCGTGTGGTTCGATCCACCGGAGCGCTGGAAATCAGGCGGGCCAGTTGCTGGGTATCGCGAACCGGCTCGCCGTTGAAACTCGTTACAATATCTTTGGCCAACAGATGGCAGCGCCAGGCGGGTGAATCAGGAACAACCTGGTCTATCTCCGCGCCGGCATCATCGGAAATTCCGGCGAAGCGGCGATCTGCGTTGCTGGGGGTCACGAGATTCACGCCAAAATATCCGTGCGTGATGACGCGGGCGTTTTTCAGATCGTCAATGAGTTGCATGATGCGGGCATCGACGGGAATGGCGAAGCCGATGCCGTTGGTTTGCTTGTCGGGGAGGATCACGGCGACATTGATGCCGATGACCCGCCCCGCGATATCAATTAAAGGGCCACCAGAATTGCCGGGATTGATCTCGGCGGTGGTCTGGATCAGGCCCGTGTATTGCCGATGCTCCTCGCGCGAGAGCTTGACGAGATTGCGGTCGACGGCGCTGATCACACCGGCGGCGAGGGCCATGTTTCCGTCCGTGGCCAAGCCATAGGGATTGCCGACAGCGATCGACCACATGCCGCGATGCAGTGGCTGGCCGGTGGCGAATTTCACTGCAGGCAAATTCGCGGGCGTTTTGAGAACTGCCAGATCAATCAGCGGATCGGTCGCCACGAGCATGGCGGGATAGACGTGGCCCTTATCGGTGGTGATCCAGAATTCCTCGCCGTGGCTGACTACGTGATCGTTGGTGAGAATATATCCGCGCGAGTCGATAACGAAGCCGGTGCCGACCGTGCGGACGCCGCGACTCAATTGGGTGCGAAGTTTTTCGGGGGTGAGCTGGTCCGGCGCGGGATATTTTGCACCGGGCGTGCAAACTTCTGAAGCGGAAACCGCTACGACCGAAGTGCTGACGGTATCAGCGACTTTCTCGAACTGAGCCTGCAGGCCCATGAGATCTATAGTGGTTTCGCCGTCGCGGTGATCTTCGCTGGATTGTGCGTAGGTGGATTGGGTGTAGCCTTCGATCAGAAAGCTGATCAGGAAAATCGCCGTGAGTCGCGCGTACCAAACAACTGTACGTCGTCGCATCAGGAATCCCGCAATTTACAATGGAGCGACTGGCTGTCTACGCTGGCCCATGGCGGGGATAAACCACCACTACCCTTAAAATCGAAAAATCGCTCCGAAGCCCATATTTGCCTCCGCCGATTGGCAGCAGACAGCCACATCGAAATATATCACACTATCGGCTGAGTGTTGAGCAAAAAATCCGTTTTTTTCTCGCTCCGACCGTAACTTTTAATGAAGGCCGTTAAGAGAACGCGAAGTCGCGATAGCGCGAAGGAAGAATGCGAAAAGAATGCTGTTTTAAAATTTTTCGCGGTATTTTCGCGCCTTCGCGTTCTCTGAAAGCATTAATTCATTGCTCCGGCCGTTTACGATAACAGAACGTGAGAAACGTAAAAAAGATCGCCACCCACGCCCATCCACCGACAGAAAGTAGGAAATAAATTCTGCTCATGGCATCGAATCCGCGGGCTGCGTGCTGGCCGGGGGCGGCCAGATCAACTCCGTTAAATAACCTTGGCCATATGTAAGCTCACCGCCGTAGTAGCCGGTGGCGCCGACGAGTAAAGCCAAAGCGATTACGCCGACTCGGTAAACTGGGTTCACTTTATCAGCTCGATTCCATAACCCCAAAGTCAGAATGACGCACGCAGCAACCGCCGTCGCGATCCCGAGCCATTGGTGCGTCGAGACGTCCTGCATGTTGGTGTATTTCGCATCAATCAAGCCGAGGATTACCGCAACGATGGATGCGATCGCGCCAATGACCAGACACACAAAAGCGGTCGGCGAAGCAGCCCGCTGCCGCCGAATCAATCGCCAGAATTCCAATCCCCCTGCTACCACGAGCAGTGCAATCGGGAAATGCACTACCGCTGGATGCAACCGTCCGATGGTCTCCAGCCACGCAGCGCTAGTTGCAGCCAGGGGTTCAAGCATAACTGTGCAATCCCACGAGCCAGAAGTTCACGCCGATCCAGTTGAAGAGCATCACGAAAAATCCCAGGATGCTCAGGAACGCGGTCCAGTATGCTTTATGTTCCGTGATCAGCCGAACGTGCACGATGATCAGATAGACGATCCACGTAACCAGCGCGAATGTTTCTTTCGGGTCCCATCCCCAGGGCCGGCCCCAGGATTCGTCGGCCCAGACTGCTCCGAGCACGATGGCCGTCCCCAGAATCCAGAATGCTAATTGCAGCACGACAACATTGCAGGCATCGAGCGTGGCGAGCTGCTGCATCGTACCATTGCTTTGGATTTCCATTGTTGCGGCTCTTTGGCGTTTGACAAAAAACATCATCGCCAAGGTTTGCGTGAATCCAATCGCTGCCGTTCCGCCGCCAAGGAAATTATCCGCTGCATCGGCAGACAGTTGGTATCCGGTCGCTTTGATCGATTTTCGTTGCGACATATAAATCGCCAGCCACCAGACGCCGAGGATAAAGCTCATGCCGATCAGCGCATAGCTTGCGGTTGCCATGGTGACGTGGATGTAGAGCCAGTAGCTCATCAGCACGCCATTGACCTGTCCGATCTCGCCGCCGATCTCTCTTCCAAACACGTGTGGCACGGAAAAGATTGCCACCAGCGCCAGCCAACCTACAAAACTTGCTGCCGCTCCGAAGATCCCCCTGCTTTTTCGCAGTTCCAGCACCAATCCCACCAGGCACCCGAACCAGGCGCTCATCAGCACGCTTTCAAATTCATTTTTAATCGGAATGCCATCGAACCAGTTATCATGCTGCCCGGCCACCAGCCACCAGCGCACGGCAATGCCAACGGTATGAATCAGAAACCCCGCGATGAAAAATCGCAATGCCCATAGGCGCATGCCGTTCACGCCCGCGCGGGCCGACATGAGGAACAGCACGAACGCCACGAAATAGAAAGCCGCCCCGGGAAGAGTCAGCTTTG
Organism: Tepidisphaeraceae bacterium; assembly: GCA_036490535.1. Lineage (GTDB taxonomy): Bacteria > Planctomycetota > Phycisphaerae > Tepidisphaerales > Tepidisphaeraceae > DASXDR01. The sequence continues at coordinate 29,005 of DASXDR010000133.1, forward strand.
CGAGGTGGTTATAAACCACTTCGACCTGTCGTCGCAGCAGCGAGGGATACCGCTCCGGATTTAATTGCGGCAATGTATTCGCGAGAATATCGAGCTGTGTATTCACGGCAGCGGCATCATGCTTTTTCCACGCATCGGCCAATGAATTAAATGCTTCTCCGATTTTTCCCAGCTCGGGCAAGTTATAGCCAGCGAGCGGCTGCGCTCCCGCTTGTCCATTGGCATCTTCTACTTTCTTCGACAGCTCGCCCAGGCTCGCCCATACTTTGCCAGTATCTCCAAAAGCCGGGGGAACCAGGTTGAAGATCATGAAATTGCCCTGTCCCAGCAGTTCCAGCGATCGGCCGGCAGTTTCTACCTCTGCCACGGCTTGCGCTCGGCGATTATCACTGGCGACGAATTGCCGCATGGCATCGACCACCCCGGGTTGTTTCCATGTATTGAGCGAAATCATCCCCGAGCGCACCATCGCATCGGCATCGGTTTGGCTCATCGCGTTCATGCGAACCAGATCATCGCGCAACTCCAGCCGGACAGGCAGATTCTTAATTTTGATGATTGGCTTATCCAGATAAGCCTGGGGATCAAACGCCATGTCCAAGACCGTAAACGTCGCGGGCCGGCCATCCAAAGAGCCTCGGCCCGTGATCGCTTCCAGCACCTGCCGGGAGAACGTGTCGAAGGTTTTGATGGTCTGTTCGTGCTGAATGGCGACTTTTTCGAATTGGCTCACATCAACGGAATCGGCAAACGAATCCGTCGCCCGCGCGCTGAGTGCGAATACGAAAAATGCGAGAAAAAAAGCTAAACTACGAATAAACATGAACGAACACGAATAAGTGCCCGCGCCACGGCTCGACTGAGCTCGCCGCAGGCTGAAGTGACGAGGCCATAAAAATACATTTCGCATTTCCCTTGTCCCTTGCCGCCTTGTCCTGCTCGGCTGAGCGTTGTCGAAGCCTTGTCCCTTCTTCTTAGTGTTCATTCGCGTCCATTCGTGGTTAAATATCTTAATTCAATGTCGCCATCTTCGCCGGCTTTTTCGCTCGCCCCTTTGCCGCTTCGATGGCCTTGACCTTCATCCGCCGGATGATGATCGGCTTGATATAAAACGCATAAATCAACCCGAGAAAAATCATCACGCAGCCGGCGGTCATGGTCCATACGCCCGGGCGATTGCCGATGCCCAGAATGCTCCAGCGCTGCCCATCGGCATCCCATGCCGCCTGGAAAAAAGTCCACTCGCCGTTGGCGTAATAAACCGGGTGATTCATGTGCGCGACATCACGGGTAAATTGCCCGGTCGCGGTATCATCTATGGTCAGGTAGCTTTTAAAATCCCGCTGCACCATGCTGGAATCATTGCCGCCGGGGTAATGTACCAGCTCGAATTTATCCAGGGTGATGGTCGCAGGCAGCCAGCGGAATTGGTTGCTCAATTGCAGTTCTAGTTCCGAACTCGTGCCGGGCAAATTCACTTCGCCATCGGTCCAGTTCACACCTGGCTCTTCGGCGAATTGCGTAAAGGGCACCGCCACAGTCTTGGACCAATCTCCACTTCGCACCTTTGCCATAATCACTTGAAACGCCCCGCTTTGCCCCCCTTCGCGCGTGCGCTGGGCAGCGGGGACGGGCTCGACGCTCTGCGAAAAATCCAGATCATTTTTCAGCGCCACGGCCACTTTCATGCGCATCGTGCCGAGCGACATTTCCAATTCGCCGTTTCCATTATTGATTTGGGTTACTTTGGGCGCCTGATCTGCCGCGACGCACACATCCGTGAATGATTTGCTGCCCGTCAGCAGCAAGATTGTATGGCGTTCAATATTCTGATCCGGCGAAAGATGGAACGGGTCGGCAAACGTGTAGCCCACATGCAGATCATTATCCAAAGGCGCTGTCTGCCGCTGCCCCATCGGCCCACTGCCCGCAACATTTAATTTCCAATCCGTCGGCTCATCGCGCCCCATGATCACCTGGCGGCGAAAACTCCCCTTGGGCGAATCGACCATGAGGGTGATTAATTTCACGTGATCGCCGTTCATCGCCGGCCAATTTGGATCGTAGCTCTCGAACGTGATCGCATAGCCTGTTTTTCCCAGCACATACTTCCCGCCCGGTGTCACGTGCAACTGCTGATGAAATCCCGGCAGCGTGACATCCAGTGTATGAATCTTCTGCGCAGATTCGGCCACGCTCCCCAACCCTTCGCTGGCCCCGAATTGAATGATCCGCACTTCGCTGGACCCGATGATGGTTTGTGAATGATTTGGATCATCGCAGAGCAGATACTGCGTTTGCGTGACTCCCATGTGCGGAGCGGAGATGGTGAATTTCAATCCAGCCTGATCGCCGGTCTCCGTGAAATTCTCTCCTATCCTCGCATACGGGTAATATCCCACTACATCGATCGCTAAATCCTTGCCGCCTAGCATTTCCCCCAGTGGCTTGCCGCGATACATGGGGACTAAATTCGTCAAGCCATGCCGAGCGAAATAATCCGCGTTCCCATTTTCTGATGAATACGTGCCAAACCGCGGCAATCCCGGCAAGGTGTGCCCGCAAATATCTCGGCCGTTCACGCGCACATAGAGCATCCGGCTTTCATTATCGTAATAGCGCGAAACCGTCTGGCCGACCGGAATCATGATCTGCCCTTCGATCTTGCGGTTGTAATACACACCTGTCCCCAGGATGAGCAGAATGATCCCGCAATGAACCGTCCAGACTCCGTAGCGCGGGGCGGTTAGTGGAATCCGCGTAAACGTCACCACGGATAAATTCGCCACCAGCAGTGCAATCAGGACTTTCAGCGGCCAGGCCGCGAAAAATTCCAGATCGCTCATCTCAAAATAGGCCCGCACCCCCGGCATGCCCGAGCCAATCGCGATATACAACCCGATCAGCACCATCATGATGATGCCAAACCAGACACTACGGAGCGTATGGCGGTAGATAAATTTGAGGGTCTTTTTCACAAGCCGTTACAACTTCTCGCGCTCTTTCCCGCGAAATCGAAAGGGAGAATTGTACGCGCCTCACGCTCGGTTTCTACCTCGTATGGCCATCAAAAAAATTACCGTTCACAGAATCGGCTGGGTTCGATAGCTTGGGGAAAGTTGTTTGAAAGATGTTTTCACGGAAATTGAAATGAGCGCCTTAAACCCTAATTTAGCCCTCGAAAACGAGATTTTTGCTCCTGAGGAAGTACTCACCTCCCGCCCGAAAGAGGCAACCGGCAATGATTTATTCGTGATCTTGCTGGCCCCGAACGCTTGCGAACGCATGGGCGGGGAAGCGATCAAAGCGCTGCAAATCTGGCTGGCATTGGAAAGAATCGGGGTTAAGACGCACCAGATCACACATGAACGAGTAAAAAAGGAACTCGAAGCGAAGTATCCGCACGCCAATGTCACCTATGTGAAAGAGACCTGGCTTAATAAGTTCATCTATTTTATTTGCTGCCGCAAACAGTTCGTGATTGAAGCCATGTTCATGTGGAATGCTGGCAAAATTGCACGGAAGATGCTCAAGGAACATCCTGGTGCGGTAGTGCATATCACAGCCCCGGTTTCGCCGATTTTGCCGTCTTTTCGTATTCCGGGGGCACCCGTGGTGATTGGCCCGCTCAATGGCAATATTTATTACCCTCCTGCTTTTCAAAATCGAGAGAGCTTTTTCGATCGCGTACGCCGCCTGAGTCATCGATGGATGCAATATGCCCATGGTCTTTTCTTCCGCGGGAAGCAAACCGCTGATGCGTTGCTCATTTCTGGTGGCGAGCGCACGTATCAATCGCTCCGCTGGGCTGGGTGCCGCGATGAGCAATTTGTCGATTCGCTGGATAGCGGAATTCTCGACCGCTTGGGCCAGATGCCCCTGGCCCAGCACGCGGGCCGTAACATGCGATTTGTCCATAATGGCCGGCTCGTCGATCACAAGGGGACCGACCTGGCGATCCGCGCTCTGGCGAAAACCAAAAATCCCGTCACGCTGGAAATCATCGGGCGCGGTCCGATGCTCCCGCGCTTGCATCAAATCACTGAAGAACTGGGTTTGAAGGATCGCGTGATCTTCACCGATTGGTTTGAAGATCACTCCAAGGTCGCCCAGACATTGCAGCAATTCCGCGGCTTTGTTTTTCCCAGCCTCGCTGAAGCCAATGGTATTGTCGTGCAGGAAGCGATGATGCTTGGGCTGCCCACCATTGCCTTGGATTGGGGCGGCCCGTCATTGCTGATCACCCCTGAGTGCGGCTTTCTCATCAAACCTACCGACGAAGAAACAGTAACTACACAAATCGCCCAGGCCATGGACCGCTTGGCCGAGGATGGCGAGTTAGCCCAACGCATGGCCCAGGCAGGCCGGGATATTGCTACGAAACGGGGATTTCTTTGGGAAGATCTGATTCATCAATGGATGCCGTTGTATCGCAAGCTGGCAGCGCAAAAGGCCTGAACCTGGCTCGCATGCTGATTGTCAGATGAGCCGAGGTGTCGCCGCGACAGTCCGGGCCGAGGACGGCCCGGCTCTAGCGGCATATGTCAATTACTTTGTATCCATTATTTAACGAAGCCCGATCGATTCCGACGCAGGCTCACTGCAAGAATTGAAGCGCCAAGAATGAGCGATGCAGCTGGTTCTGGGGCAGGCAGAAGCGGATCATTAAATTCCGCCAGGCCATAGAAAAACAGGCCAAAATCATCACTGTTTACGATGCCATCGCCGTTCAAATCGCCATCGGCATAGCCGCCACTGACTGATTTACCGCTGTTCTTAACCAATGTCTGCAGATCGGTATTATCGACCGATCCATCGAGATTGGTGTCGCCGAGCCAAGTTGGTGTTAGCGTGCCATTGAGTTGAATATTGTCGAGATAAAGACCGTAACTGGAGGGATACTGAATGTTTGGAGCGCTGTTGTCGATGCGAAAATAGTACGTTCCGCCTCCGCCGAGGAGCGGATTGCTCGAAGCGGTGTATAAAGCGAAAGGCGACGTAAAAGGCCCGGCAACCTGGAACGAGCCCATGGTCTTGGGATTCGTAAATGTCGAGGAAGTCGAATATTCGATGTCAGTGCTCATCGCAACGCCGCTTGGCAAATTGCTGTCGCCGTTAAATGAAATCGATGCCAGTGAGATATTACCACCCGTGGGAACCGTGACTTGAAATGAATAATAGTCTCCGCCATTCCACTGATAGCTGGCGAGGTATGAATCGGAGCCATTCGTTGGGTAAGCGAAATAGGCGACCGATTCGCCATCGTGACGAGTAATGCTCGAGACAGTGAGGTTTTCGACGACGGTGGAAGGACTGGCATTGAGCCTATTGAAATTATAGCTCGCCAGAACCGACGCACCCGCCGAGGCGGCAAACAACCAAGAAGCCGCGACACAAAGACTTGCCCTGAGCATTTTTCGCCTCCTTAAAGAACCCACGTAACAAATAATATCCTGCTACGTTTAATCGAGAGATTATAGCCCAAAAAGATGAGCTGGCTATGATATAATTCCCTGTTTTCAGCCCGTTTGAAGCTCTCAGTGCATGATTTTAATAACCCGATTGGTTAGAATTGATCCTCGCGGCAGATTTCTTTAAAGGCAAAACTTATGTCTCAGACACAATCCCCTGTGCGCCTAAATTTTTCGACTGACTGGTCTTACGCCCCCGCTCCGGAAAGTGCTGGGCACGCCAAGATTAAGGATCGCTATGATCTTTTCATCAACGGCCAATTCGTTGCGCCGACGGAAGGGAAATATTTCGCGACGACCAATCCGGCTAATGAAAAGAAAATCGCCGACGTGGGGTTGGCCAGCGCCGACGATGTGGACAAAGCCGTCAAATCAGCACGCAAGGCTTATGAGAAAGTCTGGTCTAAAATGCCCGCTAGCGAGCGGGGAAAATATGTTTATCGCATTGCGCGGATTATCCAGGATCGCGCGCGTGAACTGGCAGTGATTGAATCGATGGACGGCGGAAAAGCGATTCGTGAATCGCGCGATGTGGATGTGCCGTTGGCGGCGGCGCACTTTTTCTATTACGCAGGTTGGGCGGATAAATTGCCGTATGCGTTTCCTGGCAAAGCGCCGCAGCCGCTTGGCGTGGCGGGGCAGATTATTCCGTGGAATTTTCCGCTGCTGATGGCTGCGTGGAAAATCGCTCCGGCCCTGGCGACTGGTAACACTGTGGTTCTCAAACCCGCGGAAACGACGCCGCTGACTGCTTTGAAACTCGCCGAGATCATTCAGGATGCCGATCTCCCGCCGGGCGTGGTGAATATCGTCACCGGCGCCGGCGAAACCGGAGCCGCCATCGTCAATCATCCGGGGTTGGACAAAATCG
>DASXDR010000134.1:0-26232 GCA_036490535.1 Tepidisphaeraceae bacterium
CACCGATTTCATTGACGCATACCGCCCCGATATGCCCGGTTGTTTGATCGTGGACCTGAGCATGCCCGGCATGAGCGGCATGGATCTGCTGCAAAATCTCCGCTCCCGCAACATTCAGATCCCTACTCTCATCGTCAGCGGCACCGGCACGATTCCCATGGTGGTCGAAGGCATGAAGATGGGCGTAGTCGATTTCCTGGAAAAACCTGCCGACCCTACCGTGCTGCTTCAGAAAGTGCGTGCAGCTTTGGAATTGGATAACCGCCAGCGCACCCAAGCCGCCGAACTCGAGCCAATCACCCGTAAGCTCGCATCGCTCACCAGCCGGGAACGACAATTACTAAAGCTCCTGGTGCGCGGCTTATCCAGCAAACAAGTCGCCGCCGAGCTGAATATCTCCGTCAAAACCGTCGAAAATCACCGCGCCAACCTCATGCAAAAAACCGGCGCTCTCAACGCCGCCGACCTCACTCGCATGGCCATGCTGGTCGATCAGGTACCTACCGGTTGATCTGGTTCATTTTCAATAATCTCCCCTCCGTCTTACGGCGTTGCCACTTTAGGCTCCAGTAAGCAACGTCGAACTGTGGCGACGAGAAATTCCAAGCATCCAATTCGACCCGCAGACGGTTGTCCCTAATCCTCTCTTGCGACATGATGCAACAACCTATGACCTCACCAAAATTTTCCGGCCGCCCCTTCGTCGCCACCGAAGCCAATCTCCCCCAACTACAACAACTCAAACCCAACATAGCCGTGCTACCCTGGGGAGCAACCGAAGGCCACAACTACCATCTGCCTCACGGCACCGATTGCATCGAAGCCACCCGTCTGGGCGAAACCGCGGTCGCGCAGGCGAATGCCCAAGGCGCTCGCTGCGTTCTCCTCCCCTGCATCCCCTTCGGGAATAACAACTCGCAGCTCTATCAGGTCGCTACGATCACCATGCGCACCAGTACGCAGCAGATCGTACTGATGGACATTGCCGACAGTCTCGTGCGCCAGGGAATTGATCGTCTGGTCATTCTGAATTTCCACGGCGGCAACGAATTCAAACCGCTCATCCGCGATGTCATGCTCGCCTTTCCCATCTTCATCGTGCAAGCCAACGGTTACGCCCTGGCTCCTCCCGCGATGAAACTACTCGATAAGCCCAACGGCGATCATGCTGGCGAATTTGAAACCAGCCTGATGATGCACTTGAATCCCGAGTGGGTCGCGCCTCTCGAACAAGCCGGCGATGGCGCCGCCACGCCTAGCAAATTGCCCGCTCTCACCGGAACGCCCGGCATCTGGGCCCCGCGCGACTGGCAATCCCTCACCAAAGACACCGGCGTGGGGGACCCGCGCGCCGCCACCGCCGCCAAGGGCAAACAGATCTTCGACATGCTCGTCGACGCGCTCACTCCTCTGTTGGTACAACTCTCTGCCGCTCAGAACGGCGATTTCCCGTTCGTCATCCCCGCCTCAAAATCAACTCGATAAACCACCGGCAATAAATCGAACGCAATATTGTTATGAAACAATCACCCATATCTCGCCGCCAAATACATTTAGATTTCCACACCGGCCCCGCCATTCGCGATGTGGGCAAAGATTTTAACGCCAAAGATTTCGCTGCTAGCCTGCAGCGCGCCACGTCAACAGCGTAACACTTTTTGCCAAGTGCCATCACGGCCATCTCTATTACAACACTAAACGCCCCGAGCGCCATCCCGGCCTCAAACCCGGCCTGAATCTGCTGGGTGAGCAGATCGAAGCTCTGCATCGTCTCGGCATTCGCACGCCGATTTACATCAGCGTGCAGTGCGATGAATATGCCGCGAACGCCTACCCCGATTGGATCGCCCGCAAAAGCGATGGCGCTATGGTCAAATGGGGGGACGGCGTGTTCAAAGCCGGCTGGCAGATTCTCGATCTATCCAGCCCTTATCAGGAATTTCTCGCCGACCAGACGCGCGAAATACTCAAGACATTTAAACCCGTTGATGGAATATTTTTTGACATGTGCTGGGATCAGCCCTCGTGCAGCCATTGGGCCATCGCCGAGATGCAAAAAAGAAACCTGCGCCCCGAAAGCGAAATGGATCGGGCGACGTACGCCCATCTCGTCGCATTGGAATTCATGCAGCGATTCACGGACATCGTCAAAGCAACCAACAAGCAGGCCAGCGTCTATTTCAATTCGCGCCCGCTCAGCAATCTGGCGGAGGAGATCGGATTCCTCACGCAAACTGAGATCGAAGCGCTCCCCAGCGGCGGGTGGGGATATATGTATTTCCCCAAAAATGTCCGCTTCGTGCGCACATTTGATAAACCCTACGTGGGAATGACGGCGCGCTTTCACAAAGGCTGGGCTGATTTTGGTGGACTCAAACCCTATCCCGCGCTGGAATATGAAACGAGCCAGATGATGGCGCATGGCGCATCTTGCAGCATCGGCGATCAATTGCACCCGCGCGGGCGATTAGACACGGCAGCATATCAATCAATTGGCCGCGCCTATGCCCGCATTTCCGAGCGCGAACCCTGGCTCGAAAATGCCCACCCCCTCACGCAAATCGCGGTAATGAAACTCCCCGCTGGCAATGAATACATCTTCGAATCCAGCAGCGGCACTGAAGAAGGCGCCACGCGCATGCTCGCCCAACTCAGGCATCAGTTTGATTTCGTCCACGAGGATGGCATTTGGGAAAAATACGAATTGCTGATCCTGCCTGATTCCATGCGCATATCACAAAAGCTGGCTGGTCGTCTGAAAAAATACCTCTCCCGCGGCGGTAAGCTTTTAGCAACAGGCCTGAGCGGATTAAGCGAAGACGCCAATCAATTGCTCCTCCCCGAGCTGCCCATCGTGCTGCACGGCATGTCGCCCTATTCGGTTAGCTACGTGCGCTGGCAGCGCGGTAGCGCCCACGGAGACACCGATCACGCAATGTACGATCGCTCAGCGCGCGTGACCGCCGCGCGCACCAGCCAAAGTCTAACAAAAGTAGTCGAACCCTATTTCGAAAGATCGTGGGACCATTTCTCCAGCCATTATCAAACCCCACCCGATAAGCCCAGCCGCTATTCCGCCTCGGTTTGCTGTAAGCAAACCGGATTCATCGCCTATCCCATTTTCAGTTCCTTCGCCCAGCACGCCAACCGCCCCTGCCGCTGGCTGCTTCAAGACACCCTGAATTATTTGCTCCCCGATCCCCTGCTCCGTACCGATGGTCCCACTGGCCTCGAGGCCACCGTATTACAACAGCGCAATCGCCAAATCGTTCATCTCTTATATTATTCCCCAGAACGCCGCGGCAAATCCCTCGACCTTATCGAAGACATCATCCCGCTACACAACACAACCATCTCCCTCAAATTGGAAAAAAAGCCATCTCGAGTTTATCTCGCCCCAAACCAAAAACCCCTGGATTTCACCTTCACGAATCACCGCGCAATCGTCCAAGTCCCCGAGATTAATGGCCACGCGACGGTGGTGTTCGAAGTTTAGCCCCGCCCTTGGGCCGGGATTAATACGACGATATTTATTCCCCTGCCTCCTTCTCACCCTCTCCCAATCCATCGCACCAGCTCATGCCACCTCGGCGCTTTTCCCTGCATGAGCAACCCAATCCTCAGCACTCGCCCGGCTGCGAACACCGCAATCATTGCAGTAATCAAAACCAATACCATCCCCAGCATCGGTTGCCACATCGGCACCATCGGCGTCGCTGCCATGCGCAGCATCATTAGCATCGGTGTCGCCGGTGGAATCATGGATAGCCACGTCGCCAGATGCCCAAGCGGCTCAGTCACCGCCACATTCCAGATCATCATCGGCATCACCAGCACCAGCATCACCGGCATCAGCAGACTCTGTGCATCCTTAATCTCCGTGCATGCCGCTCCCACCGCGATGAATATCGAGCCAAATAAAAGACAAGCCAGCATCTCAAAAGGAATAAACCAGATCAGCAGATTAAGAGGAATGAGCTGCGCATAACCATAATGCTGCGCAACCAGATAACCCCCAGCCGCATAAATGGCCACGAACGTAAGCCCCACGGCAACGATCCCGATCAGCTTCCCCATCATGATCTGAAACGGACTAACCGAGCCCAGAAGAACCTCCGCGATCCGCTGCTGCTTTTCTTCAATAATGCTGGTCAGCATCGGCTGCGTAACCAGCATCAGCGAAAGGAACATCAGCATCATGATCCCCATGGGAATGAAGAAGATGACACTGCGATCGGCAGAAGATGCCTTTTGAATCTTGCCGCTGGAGCTGCGCGAAAATGGTGCGAGGTTTTGCACATTCAGCGGCGCCATCACCGCTGTAACCAGACGCGGATCCAGTTTCGCCTGCTCAATACGCGAGCTCGACGCCAGCTTATTCAGTGAATCAATGAACCACTGGGTAACATCGCTATATCCAACCGCTTGAGTATAGATCCGCACCAAAGGCGGATTGCTGAGCGGCCCGGAAGTAGAAGGAAGAAGCACCGCTGCACGATCGATCTCCGCGAACGCATAAATTTCATTACGCCGAATCCGATCGCTCAATGCCATCCGCAAATCATCATTCCAAGGCGGAGGTGGCCCCTTTTCCAGCAGAATGGGCGAACGTACCTGAGCAGCATCTTTTTTATCAAACAACTGATGTTCATTTCGCTCATGCGCCAGTTTTTCCAACGGCCCATAGAGCTTTCCTGTCCCATCCAGAATCACCATGGTCTTCGGTGATGTATCTGCGTGGCGAGCCATATAAGTCTGGATTGCAATCGCGCCGAACATGAAAAACGGCATCAGCACCAGCGACAGAATAAATGCCTTGGTCGCAACCATCGCCTGATATTCCCGCCGTGCAATGACAAATATTTTAAACATGCCTCTCCTCACTGGCCGCGCCCGGCTGCGCAATCCGCACAAAGATGTCATGCAGCGAAGGCCTCGTCAGTTCAAATGATTCCACGCGCGTACGACGAGCCAATTCATGCAAAACCATCTGCGAATCTCCTCCCGCCCCCAGGCGCAGCTCCTGATACCCGCCATAATCATTCACATGAATAATCCCCGGTAAATTTTCCAGCGCCCCATTCGCAGCTGCGACACGCACCCGGATCGTGTCCTTCCCATACTGGTCATAAATCGATTGCAGCGTTCCATCCAGAACTTTTCTGCCCCGGAAAATCATGAAAATCCGGTCGCACATCCGCTCCGCCACGTCCATGTCATGCGTGGAAAACAGAATGGTCGTCCCATTCTTTTTCAACTCTACGATCGCGTCTTTAAGAACTTCCATGTTCACCGGATCAAGCCCGCTGAAAGGCTCATCCAGAATCAGCAACCGAGGCCGAGCAATCACCGCAGCAATGAATTGAACTTTTTGCGCCATTCCCTTGGAGAGCGCTTCCACGCGCTTATCTCGCCAGGCGGAAAGCCCAAAACGCTCGAGCCAATCATCAATCGCTTTTACACAATCGCGGCAACCTTTCAGCTCCGCATGAAACCGTAGCACATCCCGAATCCGCATCTTTTTATAAAGCCCCCGCTCTTCCGGCAGATACCCGATCCGATCATCCGCTGCCTTCCCGCGCTCCACCCCCATCACGCGCACGACCCCCTGATCCGGAAAGAAAATGCGCAAAATCATCCGCAGCGTCGTAGTCTTGCCCGACCCATTCGGCCCGATAAACCCATTAATCGCCCCTTCCGGCACCGCCAAATCCAGATCCTCTACGGCAACATAACCGCCAAAACTCTTCCTGATCTTTTCCAGTTCAACTGCATTCATTGCGCCAATGTCCCTAAGCCCAGGCGGATATCCACCCCTTATCCTGATCCCAAAAGTTTCCTCGCGTTTTCACCTCGTAATTCCAAGCGGTGTAGTTGCTGAAGCGACCACAGTAAACACATAAATTGATTGCGATCTATATTAAATCATGCTTATGCCAGTTGTGCTGCTTCAAATAACAAAACAATGCACATACGCTAATCTAATACGTCGTCTAAACGCTCAGTGCGACAAGTATTTATTCCGCATCCTATACCCGACTTCTTGTTCTTCAGCGCGGATATCACCCCATGCTTTTCGCACAATCAAGCCCCACGCGTATTCAGCATCCGCATCTTCTACTGCAATCGCGGCGAAGCATATTCAAGCAATCTCAATGGCCGGAGCACCGCTCAGGTCAATCAGTTTGCAATGATTCTCGGGAAGAAGATCCACCATGCCAGTATAAAGTTGGCCAGGATCGGGCACGACGCGGAACATGACGGCGTCGAGAACGCGGTGCAGCCATTCGATCTCTTCCCCCGTACGACCCATTAAGCCTGCATTCAGGAAATAAGTGCCGGGCGCGAGATAATTGTGAAATTCGAATTGCACTGCGATCTGTCGGCCCTTTTCGATTATTTCCACGCTGTCGCCATGCGCATGTGAAGCGCCCCCGGCGATTTCCAGACCGCTGACCATCTTGATCATCATCCCAAACCGAACCTGAAACGCAGTCTTTTCGAAGGTGACGTTGTAGCGATAGCAATACGTGCAGCCGTGGGTGAGGACATTACACGGTTTGCCGGAAAGATCAGTAATTCTGGCGTCGCTGACGACCGCCCCGCGCGAGGCATAAGTGACCGTGCTTTGCGGCAACAGAAAAGGATCATAAGCATGATCCGCCTCCGGAGTGCTTTTGACCTCTTCACTGACAGCAGGCAATTCGACATACCCCCCCTGGCCCAGTTGTTTGATCTCATCACGAATAACCTGCACTTTTTCTGGAGCGGCATACGCGAGCTTCTGATACTTCGCCACGACCAGCTTGGGAGTGCCAGCCAGAAGTTCTTCACCCTGATCCAGAAGAATCGCGCGGTCGCAGAGTTCGATTACGCTTCCTGCTGAATGCGAAACAAACAGCACTGTCGCGCCACTTTCGCGAATCTGCTGAATGCGGGCAAAGCATTTACGCTGAAACGCCTCATCGCCAACGCTCAGAGCCTCGTCGATCACCAGAATTTCGGGATCAACGTGAATGGCAACTGCAAAGGCAAGCCGCGCATACATGCCGGTGGAATAGGTCTTCACCGGCTGATCGATGTATCGGCCAATGTCAGCGAAAGAAGCGATGCGGTCAAAACGCTTCTCAATTTCCGAACGCGAGAGCCCCAGGATTTGGGCATTCAGGAAAACATTCTCGCGCCCATTAAATTCCGGATTAAACCCTGCCCCCAGTTCCAACAGAGCCGCAATTCGGCCGCGAACATGAAGTTCCCCCTCGGTGGGCGTGAGTGTGCCGCAGATCATTTGCAGAAGCGTGGATTTCCCCGACCCGTTGCGACCCACGATGCCAACGGTATGCCCGCGTGGCACTTCGAGATTCACATTTTTCAGCGCCCAGAACTCGCGGTAATATTTCCGGCGATTTCCCACCAGCAACTGCTTAAGACGGTCTTCAGGTCGGGCAAAGATCTGATATGCCTTTCCCAGTCCCCGCGCGGTAATAGCCAAGTCGGATTCAGACGACATCAGCAAACCCCTTCTGGCTATATTTGAACCACACCAGCCCGGCGTAAGCGAATAAATATGATGCAACCGTATAAGCCAGCCAGAGTTTCCAGCTTGGCACTTGATTGAAAAAAAGCACCTGCCTGCTCTGCACAACCGGCACAGTGAGCGGATTGAGAAAAATCAACTGCTTAAACGCCGATCCGAAACGACCAAAAGCTTCAAAGGGATAAAAAAGCGGGCAAAGAAACGGCAGCGCCGTCAAAATAACCCCAATGATCTGCCGGAGATCGCGCAGGTAAACGCCTAGCGACGAGATGAACCAGATCATCCCCAGCGTTAAAAGTAAAAACGGCGCTACAACGACTGGCAGCATAATCACTTGCCAGGTCGGAAGTCCGAGCATCACCACGAAAATCGATATCAGCACAACAATCGAAACAATCAGATCAAACATCGCACTTAGAGCCAGCACGAAAGCAAGCGTTTCAACCGGAAAAACCACGCGCTTAATATAGCTCACATTACTCATCAGCAGCGTTGGTGCGCGGCTGACGCATTCACTAAAAAAGTTGAGCAAAATCAAGCCCATAAAGAGAATAAGAAAGAATGACCCTCTCCCGCCAGGAGGAATAGGCCAGGTATTATGAAAAAACCCTCCAAAAACCAGAGTATAGACCCCAAGCATGAATAGAGGCACCAGAAGAGACCAGACAATGCCCAGCATAGATCCGCGGTAGCGCGATTCAACTTCGCGCTTGGCTAACTGGTAAATAAGAGACCGATCACGCCAGGCAGTGGCGAAAATGGCCCAAGGGCTAACGCCCCAGCGCGGAGCACGCACATTTGCATCGCCTTGGATTGAAGTGGAATAGCTGCTCATTCCTGTAATATTTCTGGAACAACAACAGTCGGGGCGACAGGATTTGAACCTGCGACCTCTAGACCCCCAGTCTAGCGTTCTAAACCAAGCTGAACTACGCCCCGAAATTTAAGCGTGAATTCGTTACTCAACAATAGCGGAAGTGGGCGAGAAAGGAAAGTCACTGTAAACTGGTCGCCTGCTGGCCTTTTCAATAGGCAGCAACTGATGAGTGCGACTATGACTCCAACCGCTTCGCCGCTGACTCGGAATGATCCGATGGTGCGGGGCGTTCTTGCCAAAGCTTTTAATGGAGGCAATGGCTCTGCGAAGTGGGATGAGCCGCCCAATGGGGCCAAGCCGGATATCCTGGTCGCTACGCCGGCGGATATTTACGATCCGGTGCATGTTTTTCCGAAGCTGCGATGGGGCGGGCAGTTTATCTTTTGCTCGCCTTACCAGAAGCAGGTGGAGGCGATTGCGCAGCAATTTTCGAGTCATGGGTTTCTGGTTGAGACTGAGCCGGCATATATCAGGGTAAGTCGCGTGGGGTGGTTGCGATGGTTTCTGGGAAAGCCGGTTTATTATTTCGTTGCACGCAAGGTGCATTTGATTCCGCCCGGGGAAATGACGGAGCGGTTTACCTACGACGTGAAACTGGTGCAGCGGGATGGGCAATACGTTGTGCAAAAAAGCGTGCCAACGATTGAAGCGGTGATGGGTAGATTGCGGCGGCGCTTTCCGGATGTGGCGGACGGGGTGATTGAAAGCAAGGCGAGAAAATTCACAGAGAAGATTTTTCCGCTATTTCTCACGCGCGAAACCGCGATGCTGCAAATCCTGCAGCGCGATTTGCCTAAGCCGTATGATCAGCGCATTCCGCATGTGATCGATGTGGACAAAGACGAGCGAGGATTCGTGCGGCGATTCACGATGAACTGGCTGCGCAATGGAACCAAGCCACTTTCACATATCGAATTCGCACGACAATCGGCTGACTTATTGCACATTCTGCATGATCACGTTGGCGTGATTCATCTCGATCTGCGGCTGGATAATTTTGTTATCACTGATCAGGGTGTGGGGTTTGTCGATTTCGGTTCATCGGTACGCGTGGGTGAAGATTTGTCGCGCAATCCGCTGCTGGGCCAACTGTTTGATGAGCTTATGCGCACCAGCCAGATTCAGATCATGCTCGAACGCATGACTACGAGCGGTTTGGTGACGAGCCATGCTTTTAAGGGTGGTTATAAAAAGGTCGATAAATCGGTGGATTTTTTCTACCTGGCGGTGCAGTTCAATTCGCCGCACGTTAATCCGGATTTAAAGCCTCTGATCCTCTTGCATCCGGGGTCGGCGGAAGCAACCGCACTGTCCAAGCTTACGCAGCAAATTCTCAAGCCATCTGATCCGGCGAATCCGGTTTTCACGAGCGCCTTGGATATTCTCCGTGGCGTGATTCGCATAAAGGATGGACTGGCGAATTCGCCAGCACATATTTCCTGAGGTCTAAACAAAGCGCGGATATTTTCTTAGACTTGCGCACATGAAAGTTTTCATCACCGGCGTTGCTGGATTTGTGGGTTCGCGGCTTGCGCGGCAATTGCTGGATCGCGGCGATTCGGTTGTTGGGATTGATAATTTCAATACGTATTACGCGCGCGAGCATAAAGATCGGCATTTGCGCGATCTGTTGCCGGAGGCTGGGTTTCAATTTATCCAGGCGGATTTGCTGGAGGCGGAGCGGCTGAAGGAGATTATCTCTGAACAAAAGCCAGATGCGATTGCGCATCTTGCCGCGATGGCGGCGGTGCGATACTCCGTGCAGCATCCATCGGTGTATGGCAGTGTGAATGTGATGGGATCGCTGAATCTGATGGAAGCAGCGCGGCTGGCGAATCCGATGCCGCGGATGGTGATGGCATCGACGGGGAGCGTTTATGGAGCGAATACGCCGGTGCCGTTTCGTGAAGATGCGGCGGCGGATCGGCCTTTGGCCCCCTATCCGGCATCGAAGCGGGCGATGGAATTGTTGGCGCACTCGCATCACCATATTTTTAGATTGCCGATCACGGTGGTGCGATTTTTCAATGTGTACGGGCCGCAGGGAAGACCGGATATGATGCCGTGGCAATGGACGTTTGATATTCTCGCGAGGAAAGAGCTCACGCTTTATAACGCGGGCAGGCTTAAGCGCGACTGGACTTACATTGACGATATCGTTGCGGGTTTTGTTGCTGCGTTGGATAAGCCGTTGGGATTTGAAATCGTAAATCTGGGTTGCGGCAATCCGGTGGAAAACACGCGCTTTGTGCAAATCCTGGAAAGCTTACTTGGCAAGAAGGCGAAGGTGATCGACACGCCGACACCGTCGAGTGAGCCACCGATCTCTTTTGCGGATATTTCCAAGGCAAATAAGTTGCTGGGGTATGAGCCGCGCGTGCTGGTGGAAGAAGGATTAAAGAATTTCATTCATTGGCTGCGAAGCGAGAAGTTGATTTGAGGTTGTGAAGAGAACGCGAAAGCGCGATGGCGCGAAGGAAGACGCGAAGTTTTGATTGTGGGAAGAAAAAATCGGGCCGAGGACGGCCCAGCTCAACAAAGAGGTGGGATTAACTTGGTTCGGGGATAGTTTCTGAATAAAGAATTCGAATGTTACGGTCGATTTGACAAGAACATCGATTCCCTGAGAATTCTTAAGGAATATTTTCTTCGCGTTTTTCTTTCGCGCTATCGCGTTTTCTTTGGAACATTCCATTTTGCAAAAACGCCTCGCTATCGCGATTCGGGTGTCGCATTATATAATTTACAACATGTCACCGCTTCGAGGTATTTTCACACCGCATCTCGTTCCGCTGGATGCTCAGGGGCAGATCAATGAAGTCGAGCTGCGCCGCTATATCGATTGGCTCATTGAGCGCGGCGTGCATGGGCTTTATCCGAATGGGTCTACCGGGGAATTCACGCGATTTACGGTGGAAGAGCGGCGGCGCATTATCAAAATTGTCTGCGAGCAGACGGCGGGGCGGGTGCCAATTCTGGCTGGTGCCGCTGAGGCGAATGTGCGCGAGACCATTCGCGCCTGCGAGCTTTATCATGAATATGGGGCGACAGCGGTCGCGATTGTTTCGCCATTTTATTACAAGCTGGGGCCGGAGAGTGTTTATGCGTATTTCCGTGAAATCGCGCAGCATTCGCCGATTGGAGTGACGCTTTACAACATTCCGATGTTCGCTTCGCCGATTGATGTGCCGACGATCGCGCGGCTGGCGGAATTTGAAAAGATCATTGGCATCAAAGATTCGTCGGGCGATGTTGCGTTCATGATGCGGATGATTGCTGCGGTGCGGAAAAATCGTCCTGATTTTACTTTTCTTACGGGATGGGATGTGGTGCTGGTTCCGATGTTGATCGTGGGGGCTGACGGGGGAACTAACGCAACCAGTGGGATTGTCCCCGAGCTTACTCGATCACTTTATGATTTCGTGCGTGCGGGGCAAATCGAGCAGGCAATGGGAGTACAGCGGCGGGTTTTGGAATTGTTTGATGTGATGCTGTATTCGGCGGATTTTCCGGAAGGTTTTCGCGCTGCGGTTGATCTGCGCGGATTTAGTTTCGGGGCGGGCCGACAGCCGCTAAGTGAATCTCAGCAGGTGGATCGCACTGCGCTTCAGAGGGTGTTGCAATGCGTTATCGCGGACTTTGGTTTGATCGATTCGCCGCACTGCTGTGCGCCGCGCAGCGGGAATATCGAACGTGACAAGATCGCGCAGATTACGCTGGAAGTGATGGAAAAGTTGAAGCAACGCGGAGTGGTTTAAGAGATTTTGCCACCGATGGGGCACAGATGAACACAGATAAAATCAATGCAGATGGTGATTGCAGATTTTTAATTCCACATTTATTAATCTGTGTTCATCGGTTCCCCATCGGTGGTTGATTTGGTTTAGATTATGCCCAATGCACTTGGATTGATCGAAATCACTGGTCTTTCACCCGCGCTCATGGCTGTTGATGCGATGGAGAAAGCTGCGGATGTGCGCATTGTGCAGATTGAATTTAATGATTTTTACGGGGCGTGCGTCAAAATCACGGGAGAAACTGCTGCGGTGCAGACGGCCATTGCTGCTGGTAAAGCATTGGTTGAATCGTTGCGGGCCAACGCTATAACGCAAGTTATTCCCAATCCGTCGGCGGCCATCGCTGGCGTCTGGCAATCCAAGCCGGAATTCAGCCCGTTGATCGAACAAAATGTTATTCTGTTTCCTTCGGAGAAAATTATGAGCGAACAAGCGCCATTTGCTATTGGTCTGATTGAAACGCAGGGTCTTACTGCGGTTATCGAAGCGATCGACACCGCTGCGAAAGCCGCGAATGTTGAGGTTCTCGGCAAAGAAAAACTGGGAGGTGGATATGTCACGGTGATTATTAAAGGCGACGTTGCGGCCGTGAAAGCTGCGGTGGCGGCCGGGCAAGAGAAAGTAAATGGGCTGGGGAAATTGATTGCTGCGCATGTTATTCCGCGGCCGAGCAGTGCAGTGCTTTCGTTGTTGCCAAAAATCTAATTTAGGGGCCGCACTTGGGTGGTGCTTCGATAATTCTTTATCCAAAAATGCCGCTTAACTGCTGCCGCGAAACATGACCACGAAAACTAAAAAATGATCCGTGTTTTACCCTCCGGGCAGGGGACGGCCCGGCTCTGCCGCGAAAGAAAAACGGTTGATGCATATCGCACCTTTAATGGCGCCGAATCGACTTCTGGAAAATCCACGCTATAATGTCGTCAACAGCTGACTGCCTTGGATCGTCACGTGAATCCCGCCTCGGGCTTTTTCGCCCAGCTGCATTCCTGAAGACAAACGCATGTAAGTTGTGAGCGCTCCTGACCGGCTTTTTCGGCGCTTGCCGGGGTCTTTTGGTTTTGGTGCGCAACGTCCTGCTTTTCGATCCATTGATCAAAAGCGGACAGGCATTATTACCAAAGGTATCCATGCTTTTTGCTGATCTTCATTTGTCTCCGCCCATTCTTCAGGCCCTGCGTGCGACGGGTTATTCCTCGGCTACGCCCATTCAGGCGCAGGCGATTCCGCACGTGCTGGAGGGGAAAGATGTTCTTGGGTGTGCCCAGACCGGCACGGGAAAAACCGCTGCTTTTGCTTTGCCCATTCTGCATCGCCTTTCCATTAAGCAACCTACGGGCGTGATGGTGCGTAAACCGCGCTGTCTCGTACTTTGCCCGACGCGCGAGCTGGCTTCGCAGATCGCAGAAAGCTTTGCTACTTATGGCAAGCAGTTGCATCTTCGCCAGACGGTAATTTTCGGCGGGGTCAGCGAGCATCGCCAGATCGCTGCGTTGAAACAGGGAGTAGATATCATTGTCGCGACGCCGGGCCGATTGATGGATCTAATGGGGCAACGGCATGTTGATCTCAGTGCTGTTGAAACGGTGGTGCTGGACGAAGCGGATCGCATGCTCGACATGGGTTTCATTCAGCCCATTCGGCGGATTGTTTCGCAGCTGCCGCGTAATCGCCAAACGCTGCTATTTTCTGCAACGATGGCACCGGAAATCCGCCAATTAGCGGATTCGCTGCTGCATCATCCCGCTGTCGTGCAGACTGCTCCGGTTTCCACCACTGCTGCGAAAATCGAGGAGTCGGTGTATCGAGTTGAAAAGCGCGATAAATCCGCTCTCCTAGCCCATCTCGTGCAAACTCTTCCGATGTATCGCACGCTGGTATTCACCCGCACGAAGCACGGGGCTGACAAACTCGTGCGCGATCTGCACACGCGCGGCATTCGCGCTGAAGCGATCCACGGCAACAAGAGCCAAAACGCCCGCCAGCGTGCACTGGCTAATTTTGTCGCTGACAAAATCCCGGTGCTGGTGGCCACTGATATCGCCAGTCGCGGCATTGATGTCGACGGAATTACCCACGTGGTGAATTACGATCTGACGCATGAGCCGGAAACCTATGTGCATCGCATTGGCCGCACTGCTCGCGCCGGCGCCTCGGGATCGGCTGTTTCATTTTGCGATAAAGAAGAAGTTTCGAATCTCAAGGCCATCGAACGATTGATTCGGCGTTCCATTCCTTCGGCGAACAATCCGTTGCCAGCAGGAAATCATCAGCCCCAAACGCAAAATCGTCCTCATGCTCATCAGCCGACGCAACAGCGTGCAGCGCAGCATCCACATCAACCTCGCCATGCAGCACCGAAATCGCATGCTCAGCAGCGCGACGCGAAGTCTCATTCGCAGCATCCTCGCCATCCGTTGGCGCGACACTCAAATGCGCGATCAGCACACAAGGTCGGTGCCGGCGGACATTCTGCCCACCGCAGCGGCGGCGGTCGTAAACAGAGCCATCGGCACCGATAAAACGCGTTCATCTAAGCGTTACTAACTATTCCATAGCGACTCATTCTTCGTTTAGCCCCGGCCCTTGGGCCGGGTTCTTCATTGTTAATCCCGCTTAGAGTATTTTTCATTTAAACATGGCTGCAATGGCCGGGACGAAACTTCGTCCCGGTTCAACCGGGATGCGTTGCATCCCGGCTATGAACATCGTTTCGGACGCAAAAATCGAAGTGAAAAACGCTCGGGATAATACCGCTCAGAATTACTTGCCCTTCAGCGACGCCATATCGATTACGAAGCGATAGCGCACGTCACCTTTGAGCAGGCGCTCATATGCCGTGTTGATATCCTGAATTTTGATCATCTCGATATCAGAGACGATGTTGCGCTCGGCGCAGAAATCGAGCATCTCCTGGGTTTCGGCAATGCCGCCGATGGCGGAGCCAGCAAAGTTACGCCGCGGCAGGATTACGTTGAAGGCGGCGATCGGCAGCGGATGTTCGGGTGCGCCAACGAGGCACAAGGTGCCATCCAATTTCAGTAGTGAAATATAGGCATTAAGATCATGCTGGGCCGAAACCGCATCAAGGATGAAATCGAAACTCGGTCCCTGTTTTTCCATCGCGCTTTTGTCTTTGGAGATGACCGCTTCATGAGCGCCCAGCCGCTTGCCGTCTTCGACCTTGTCGGGGGAGGTTGTGAACAGAACGACGTGCGCTCCCATGGCGCGGGCTAGTTTCACGCCCATGTGCCCCAGCCCACCGAGGCCTACGATGCCAACTTTTTTGTTCGGGCCAACCTTCCAATGCCGAAGTGGCGAATAGGTAGTGATGCCCGCACATAGCAATGGCGCGGTTGCCGCCAGGTTTGCTTTGGAATTCACCTTCAGCACGAAGCTCTGATCCAGCACGATTTTTTCCGAATATCCGCCGTAGGTGATGCCGCCAGAATGTTTGTCCTGGCCGTTGTAGGTGAAGGTTGGAAAATAGTCGCAATATTGTTCCAGGCCTTCCTTGCATTTTGGACAGGAACGGCAGGAATCGACCATGCACCCGACTGCGGCGAAATCGCCTTCTTTGAATTTTTTTACATCTTTCCCGACTCTGACGACACGCCCGACGATCTCGTGCCCGGGCACGCAGGGATAAACCGTGTTGTGCCATTCATTGCGCGCTTGATGCAGATCGGAGTGACAGACGCCACAATACAGAATCTCGATCTCCACATCGGTTGGAAGCGGATCGCGGCGATTGATTGAAAAAGAAGCAAGAGAATCGGCAGCAGATTGGGCGGCGAATGCTTTGGTGCTCATGGCGCGATTATAGGCAAGCGCTATTTGCGGGAAAATTCTCAACCGCCACTGAAATGGTCGACGGCTTTGTCGTTATTGAGCGCAAGCACCCACGTGCATGGGCCATATGTGCCAGACCAAATCACCACGCGCTGCGGCGTCGAGGTGTTATCCACTACTTTCGGGAACGTCAGCGGCGCGCCGATCTGATAGGGATCGAGCTGGTAAAGCGTGTAATCCACACCGTCGCCGGACCAGCGGGTGAATACCACACGCGCGGATTTAAAGTTGAATACTCCGCCGCCCCGGAGAGCGAGCTTGGCGCTGGGCTGGAGAATCATTGGAGTGAAGGACAGATTCTGCTTGGCCAGCGCCTGTTGGACAACCGCTGGATCGCTGCTGTCAATCTGCAACGGAGCGGATTCGTGATCGACAGCCATGTGAGACATCGCATCGGCCAGTTGCGGATTAAGCATTGAAACCACGGGTGGACGCCCATGCTTTGTCTGCAATTGCGAATTGACATACCATCCCAGCCCGATCAACAGCACCACTGCTGCTGCATAGTGCATCCATCCCGTAGGCTGCTTTCGCATGCGATGTACCAGTGACATCGCCGGCTGTTCATCAGGGATCGCCAGCAGTTTCGCCTGCAATTCTGAAGACAATTTTTTATCTCTGCTCATTTGTCCATAAATGGCATCCGTCTCAGCCAGTAAATCAAACCATTGGGCGCGATCCGCGACCGACAACGATGCAAGGTAATCCATCAACTCCTGCCGACGCGGATCGCTGGCCGGCAATTGCGCCAATTCCTGCCAATGCTCCGATGATTGGGACCATTGCGTCATAATGCGTTTCCCCCCTGTTTTTGTGGCTCCTGCAGGCGCTCCCGCATGGCCCGACGTGCTGCATCCACGCGCGAGAGAACCGTTCCCAGCGGAATCCCCAACTCCGCCGCAGTCTCACGACAAGTTAATCCTTCGGCAAAAACCATGAGAAACGTTTGCCGCACCGCATCCGATAATGTCTCCAGCGCCGCCTGCAATGCATCGCGCTCGGCCATCTGTTGCAAAGGATGCAACGACATATCACTGGGATGGCCAAACTGCTGTGGCAGGGCGCCAGTCTTATGATGATGGCGATTGTCTCTCAGGAAATGCGTGTAGCGATAGCGGAGAATCTGAAAGAGCCAGGCGCGCGCCTTATCGGCGTATTTCTGTGTACCGATCGACCGCCAGGCTTCGACGAACGTTTCCTGAAGCAAATCCTCGGCCACATGTTTTTGGCCGCTTAAGCGATAGGCGAACCTGAATAATTCGGGCGCGTAGAGCCTGACCCACTGCTCGTATTGCAGTCGCTGCTCCTGATTCTGCCTGAGCGGTACCGGCTGATCGGTCTGGCCGGGCCGCTCCCACGAATGGCTCAATCGCTACTTCTCCGGAAGACTACCCGTCATAAAGCATACTTCGATTCACACCACCCGGCGAGAACGCTTGAGCGCAAACACCGCCAATGTTCTAAGCATGCCAATGCTCGCTGGCTCCGGTACTGCCACCACAAACCGAAATCCACCATCCGAAAAAGGGCCGCCCGAATAGACATAAGATGTTCCGATTGGCGTGGCCGGCGAGTAATAAGGGGAATTGCCTGTCATGGTGGCGAAATCGTCCGGCGAAACAAAGCTGAACGTGTCCGATCCCCCAGCAGGAATCGCCGACCCAGCCCCCGCAACCCATTGAATGGCAAAACCCGCGCTGCTGGTGATGTTGTCCCCCCAGCCGTTGGGATTCGTCACGGAAACCGGATTTGATTTCATGAAATCTTCACCGGGAACCCAGGCATACCAGAACGTGCCAATCGCACTGCCATCGGTGCTGGTGTTGTGGAGTACAATTGAATAATCAAAGTTGGGGCCCGAGGTGCCGGTCTGGGAAATGACCGCCGAAGCGGTTTCTGCAGCCGAGGCTCCGCTGGCCGCCGCGAGGATCAATCCGAGTGCTGCAATTCCAAAACGTCGCATGGGTTTCTCTCTTGAAAAAAATTGACTTGTCTCAGAATTGAAGTGCCATCGCACAAGCGATTTATTCGGTTCTGGTCCGTAACAAGGGTATTTTGCCCATAAATTTTGTTGCTTCACGGTCAATAAGCTCACGCTACAAATTGCCTAAATTGCAAAGTTTCGCGTAGCGCGTTATTCCATCCATGCATGCCGGCAAATAAAAATGGCCCACTTGTGGTGTTGCGAATTACCTGGGCGACACTGTTGCTAGGCCAATTCGCATTTGCAGCGATTATCACTTTCGTGCTCTGGCCCCAGGGCATGGTTCACACGAATGCTCATCAGGCACAGATCCTTGCGATCTTTTCCACTATTTTCATGTTCGTGATGCTCCCCCTGGCTTTCGTGATTCGAAAGATTGTTTACCAGCCCTCTCCGGATGGCAGGATTGCACCTGGCAGGTATTCCACTGGCAACATCATCTTCTACACCCTCTGCGAAGCCGTCGCGATGGTCGGCCTGATCGCCATGATGATGCACCAGGGCCCCAGCGGCGTGATCTTCGTGCCTGCTGTCGCGGTCGCGCTGCAAATTGTTAATTATCCTAACGGAACGCCCCTGGGGTCTTCGGGATCTCCCCTGGACGTAGCTCCCACACGCGAACAGTAAAATCCTTACCCTGCGCGGACTTGCAATCCCGCCTGTTTTTCTGCAAATTTAATGACGTCAGGTTATGGCCAAGATACATCCAACCGCCCTGGTTCATCCGCAAGCGCATCTGGCGGATGATGTCGAGATCGGCCCGTATTGCATTATCGACTCTCCCGATATCACCATCGGCCCGGGTAACTGTCTCATCGCGCACGTGCATCTCACCGGCAATGTCACTATTGGCGCGGAAAATATCTTTTACCCGAATGTCGTCATCGGATTCGAGCCACAGGACCGGAAATTCGCGCGCGGCCAGAAAAGTGTCGGCGTCCGCATCGGTGATAAAAACATTCTCCGCGAAGGCGTTACCATTCATCTGGCCACGCAATCCAGACCCACCACGCTGGGCAATCGCAATTACCTCATGTGCAATGCCCACCTGGGCCACGACGCGCAAGTCGGAAACGATTGCACACTGGCTAACGCTGCCCTGCTCGCCGGCCATGTTGAACTCGCGGACAATGTCACCATCGGCGGCGTTGCCGGGGTTCATCAGTTCTGCCGAGTTGGTCGACTTTCCATGCTCTCCGGCGGGGCAGGCATTGTTCAGGATCTTCCTCCCTTCTGCACCTGCTACACAACGCGCCTTGTCGAATCGCTCAATATCGTCGCCCTCCGTCGCAGCGGCTATCGCGAGAATATTCCTAACCTTAAACGCGCTTTCGACATCCTTTATCGCGACCGCCATACGATTCCGATCGCTGCTGGCCTTATCGAGCGCGAGTTGGGCCACGATCCCCTGTGTCAGGAATTGGTTACTTTCATCCGCTCAACCAAGCGAGGGATAACTCCTTATGGGTCGGAGAATTGCGATTTCTAAATCAGTTGACTCGATCACCTAAATTATACCAACGCGGTGCTGCGCACACGCCGCTAACTATTCCTGCGCAATTATTTGGCGGCGTGTGCGCAGCACCGCGTTCATAAAGTACCTCCCCAAAAATTCCTCCAATTTTAGCGCTCCCATGCATCCTCCCATGATCTATAATTCTCTAAGTTAACTGACATCCATTTTCAGAAACTATCTTTTCAAGGAGTTTTTTATGACACGTACAAACGATAGCAAGGGACAAGCGGGTGCCGCTGATTTGAAGGATACTGCCGCTCAGATGGGCCAGCAGATTCGCGATATGGGCGGACAGGTGAAAGATGCTGCCAAGGAGCAGTACAACAATATGCGCGACAAAGCCCAGGACTATTATCAGCAAGGCCGCGAAACGGTTGAGCAATATACCGATTCGGTCGAGCAGTATATTCAGGATCAGCCGATCAAGGCCGTCCTGATTGCCGCTGGCGTCGGCCTGGTCATTGGTTATCTCTGGAAGCGCTCGTAATTGAGCGATTCGGAATTCCGGGGGTCGTTGACCCCCGGCTATTTTTTCCGATTTCGTTTTGATCGATAAGTATTAGCCCATTACCGCTTATGCCGCGCACTTCTACGCCTCCTCCGGACAGCACTGAATCTCATGGTGGCAGCACTCCAGGCTCGATTGCTGACGCTTTGGCGCAGCTTGGCAAGTATTGGCGAGAATTCCGCGCCAATCTTGCATTCTATCTCATGGTGCAGATGGACCGCATCCTGCTGTCCATTAAGACCATGGTGATCGTGGGGGCAGTAAGTGTGCTGGTTTTGGTCGGGCTCGGGGCCATGTTGGTGATGGGAGTGGTGCAAATTTGCTCCGGCATTGCCCAGCTTTTCGCTGAGGCCTTCGGCGGACGAATGTGGGCAGGTGATTTGCTCACGGGCGGAATTATCTGGATTGCTGTCCTGGCGACGACCTATTTCGGAGTCTCGAAACTCATTGCCAAATCTCGCAAAGCTACGTTGGAGAAATATGAACAGCTACGCTCACAGCAACCCCCCAAAGCCGATGAGTGAAATGGCTTTTCTTAACCAGCAGGCAGCGCAGGCGCGTGCGGCTTTGTCGCGCTCCGCTGACGGCATCGCCCAAAACGCTGCGGTCGTCGTTAACCCGCGCGAGTGGGTGAAAGAACATCCCTGGAAGCTCCTGGGCATTCCTGCCATGGGGCTGAGTGCGATTTCCGCTCTGAGCTTTTTCCTGATGCATAAAAAGAAAAAACAGCACAGGGGTTTTTTCAGCCGCTTTTTCTCACAGGAAGCCGAACCGCAAGTCCGACCTGAAAAGCCTAAGCCGTGGTGGATGTTCCTTTTGCAACACGCGCTCTCTATTTTGCAGCCTGCGCTCTTCAGTGCTGTTGCTTCGGCGGTTTCTTCGCGCTTCGGCCAGCACAATGGCGCGCCCTCACAGGATCGTGGTGGGCAGGTCCCATAATGTTTTACGCACTTTTCCGTTCATTTCTTTAATTTTTTCTTGGCAAATAAAGCTCATCGGGGTAAATTAAAAAGCGTACTTGCTGTGCCTGGTTCGGAAATAATTTACCGCGAGATGGCGATGTCTTTTTTTGTACGTCAGATAATTCGTGCCGCCCTTTCCGCAACCCTGCTGATAACATTTTCTTCGGCGCACATGGCTTCCGCGACTTCTGGTCACACCAGGACCGCCGCCATTTTTATGGAAGTCCGTCTCCGCAAAATCCACCTTGTCCGGCCCGATCTGATTCCCTATCCGATCTCTTATGAGATAGACTGCTAAGCCAGTAATGGCTATCCCCCCTGAGCTCCTGCCTCTTTGTGATTTCATTGAAAAACTCTGCTGCGCTGCCTCGATCATCGACCGCCACGGCCGGATCATCGGGGTTAATAATCGCCTTTGCTCGATGATGGCTCGCCCGCGCGAGCAGATTGTCGGTCAGCTCGTCGAAGATTTTTATGACGATCCCTTGGCTCGAGCTTCGGTTCATGAAGGCATTCGCAATTTTTCTTCATCGCGCGAAACTGAGTTTTATCTTCAACAATCCAGTGGCCGCCAAATTCCAGTGATCTCTTCCGCCCGCGCTCTGGTTTCGGAAGGCGAGCTCTCCGAGTACCGCCTGGTCACGATGATCGATATCTCCAAGCAGAAAGATGCCGAAACGCAGGCACTGGAGCGCTATCATCATGTTTCTGAATTAACCGACACGGTTGTGGAACAGGCACTGCAGCTGAAGCACTATTCCGAAAGCCTGGAAGAAAAAGTGCGGCTACGCACCTGCGAGCTCCGCCAGGCCAATCTCGATGCAATCTATATGCTCGCCATCGCTTCGGAGGCGAAAGATCTGGACACCGGCAAGCACGTCCGCCGCATCCAGCAATACAGCCAAACCCTCGCGATCGAAATGGGCCTGGGCCAGGCCGAAGCTGAAGCCATTGGTTATGCGTCGATTCTTCACGACGTTGGCAAGATGCATGTTCCCGATTCGATCCTGAAAAAACCCGGGCCGCTCACGCCTGACGAACGCCAGCTTATGGAATCCCATACGATTGTCGGAGCAAGGATTATTTCCGGCGGCCCGTTCTTCGACCAGGCTCGCCGCATTGCCCGCCATCACCACGAAAATTTTGATGGCAGCGGTTATCCCGACCACCTCGCCGGCCAAGCCATACCGCGCGAAGCCCGCCTCGTGCATCTGGTCGACGTTTATGATGCCCTGATCAACGCCCGTGCCTACAAACCCGCCTGGACTGTGGAAAAGACGCTCGCTCACATTCGCTCGAACACGGGCACAATGTTCGATCCGGTGGTTGTCGACGCCTTCTTCTCGCTATGCCAAAACGGTAAACTCCCTCCAGAACAAGCCTGAAATATCCATGCGATTATCTAAACTCCGAATCGTTTACCATCTGCACAACTCTTTTCTCAATCGCGCCAGAAGAGCTGGGCCGTCCGTAGCCCGGTACGGAGCGAGGACGCCCTGGCTCTCCTTTATAGTCAGCCTTCTATTTCTGCCATGCGTATTGTTCGCCCAGCAAACGGCTCATCCGGAATTTAAGCTGCGCGATGGGCATCCACGGCTGATGTTTCTTGACTCGGATTTTGTCGCCGCGCGCAAGTTCATCGCAACTGATCCCCAGGCGCAGCACTGGCATGACAATCTGGTCAAACAGGCCAAAGAAATTCTCAATGAGCCTCCTGCTACGCGCACCCTGATTGGACCTCGTCTTTTGTTTGAAAGCCGTAAGGCGCTGGTTCGTATTTCTCTATTAGCCGCCCTTTACCGCATCGACGGCAATAAAGAATACGCCGAGCGTGCGCGTAAGGAGCTGCTGGCCGTCAGCGCTTTTACAGACTGGCATCCGCCTCATTTCCTTGATGTGGCTGAAATGACCAACGCCTGCGCGATCGGCTACGACTGGCTTTATGACTATCTCTCCCCTAAGGACCGGCAAACGATCAGCAGCGCCATTATCAATCTAGGCCTTCATCCTGCATTGCATTTGTTGCAAACTCATACCGGCTTTTCCACACTCACCAACAACTGGTCGCAGGTCTGCAATGGTGGAATTTCCGTCGGCGCATTGGCCATCGCGGATGACGATCCGGATCTGTCGAATCAGATTCTTTCTTATTGCCGCATGGCTGTCGCTCGGCCCATGCACACATTTCTCGCCCCTGACGGCGGGTGCATAGAAGGCCCTGGCTATTGGAATTACGCCAACATCTATACCGCGTACTACCTTGCTGCTTTGCGCACCGCGCTCAATACTGATTTTGGTTTCGATTCTTCTCCGGGCTTATCCGATGGCGGGATGTTTCGCATCCAATCGATCGGGCCCACCGGCAAACTCTTCAACTTCGCTGACGCCGGTGAAAACCCCGGCATCGCCCCGGAGATGTTTTATTTTGCCAAGCTTTTTAATCGCCCCATATACGCTCAGGAGGAGCGCAACATCGTCGCCAATCATGGGGATATTTTTGATCTGCTATGGGATTCGCAGGCTCCGCATCCCGCGCAGCGCATCGAGCCGCCTTTGGCAGAAATGTTCCATGGCATCAACGCTGCATATTTCCGAACCGCCTGGAACGACCGCGATGCGATCTATGTTGGTTTCAAAGGCGGATATAACGGCGCGTCGCATGCGCACCTTGATCTCGGCACCTTTGTGCTCGATGCGCTCGGGCAGAGATGGGCGTTTTGCCTCGGCGCGGATGATTACAACATGCCCGGCTATTTCGATTTCAAGAAAAAACGCTGGATTTACTATCGCCTGGGGACTCTGGGGCAAAATACGCTCGTCATCGATAATCAAAACCAGGCCATCGCAGCGACTGCTCCTTTGGTGGCATTCAAGAGTTCCGCCGATGCATCGTACGCTGTCGCTGATCTGACTCACGCCTATCCGCAAGCCGATCAGGTTCGCCGCGGGGTTGGCATCTTCCAGCATGGCCGAGTGCTGGTGATGGACGAAATCAGCTTGCATCAACCGGCTAATATCGTTTGGCAAATGCACACGCGCGCCACGATTGACGTGGATGGCCGCCGCGCGGTTCTCCATCAAGGCGGTAAAACGCTCTACGCCCGTATTCTCTCACCTGCTGGAGCCACGTTTGCAGTAACTAATGCGACTGCTCCGCCGCCGAATAATCCTAATGTGGGCATCCGTAAGCTTACGGTCCATCTGCACACGCAAGGGCCGGTGCGGTTATCCATTCTTTTTGATATTCATGATTCGCAGGAATCGATGTATCCACAGGACCTGGAACAATGGGTGGAAGATTCGCCGGTGAAATAATATTGAGAATGCGGATTTGGCATGGAGCGCCCGTCACATTGCCACTAAACAAAACGGGGAAATTAAGCTCGATGCATATTACGAATTCGCTACATTCGCCGGGCGATCCAGCGCAATCTGCGCCAAGGCATCGGCGGCATATTGCACATCATGCGTGGAAATAAACGGCGAAAAGCTCAATCGTGTGGTGCCGCCTTTATCCAGTGTTCCGATCGTTTCATGGATGCGCGGGGCGCAATGCAAACCTGCCCGAGTGAGAATGCCGAAAGAGGTTTCCAGAATGGCTGCGAGTTCCAGGGGTTCATATCCTTCGATCCGCACGCTGAAAACCCCAACCCGATTTTTTATTCCGCGCGGCCCGAAGAAATTCAGATCTTCCACACCATCGATGCCATCGAGAAACGTGCCGATCAATTGACGTTCATGAGAGGCAATTGATTCGATGCCACGATCGAGGAGATAATCCAACCCTGCTTCAAGGCCGGCAATTCCCAGGGTGTTTTGCGATCCTGATTCATACCGGTCCGGCATAAATGAAGGCTGGCGATCTTCTTCGCTGATGCTTCCAGTTCCGCCCTGGCGAATGGGGAGGATGTCTTTTTCGAGGCCGGGGCGAATATAGAGGAATCCGGTGCCGGGTGCGCCGAGCAAACCCTTATGTCCCGGGGCAGCGAGTAGATCAATGCCATCCGCTTGAAGATCAATCGGAACGTGCCCGGCGGATTGGGCGGCATCAACCAAAAAGGAAACACCATGCTCGCGCGCAATTTTTGCGATCTCACGAATCGGCTGAAGCGTTCCGGTCACATTGGAGGCGTGCGTAACCGCGATCAGCCGAGTATCTGGCTGAATCGCTCGGCGAATATCGGATGGATCAACCAGGCCCGTGGATGGATCAACTGGCACAATCGTACGGCGAATAGTTTTTCGATCTTCCAATTCTCCCATCGGACGCAGCGTCGAATTGTGATCGATGGCCGTGCAGATGGCATGCGTATCGGGATGGGCCCGGAACATTCCGTGAATAGCGAGATTCAGCGCGTCGCTACAATTGAGTGAGAAGACGAAATGGCTGGGATTTTCGCCATTGAAGAATCGATTTAATTTACGGCGAGTGCGCTGCAGAATGGCGGAGGCTTCCATCGCTTCGGCGTATTGGCCGCGGCCGCCGCTGGCGCCGCATTGCGTGGCGTAGCGGGTCATGGCTTCGAGCACACCCGGCGGCTTGGGAAAGCTCGTGGCGGAATTATCCATGTACAAACGGCGTGGGGCGGTACTCATGATGTTGAGAGATTATAGCGAGGAATTCGCGATGTGCGGTAAGCAGAGGCGCCGGCGGCTGAAACCACCCCTACTTTGATTGCGGAAGTTCTAGTTGGTAGACAGCATACGGAAATTCCGTTGTCGCGTTTTCGTCGAAAACGTGAGGGCCGGTTTTGAGGTCGAGACGGGAGAGGTCGGCATTGATCTGGGCATCATCATTATCGCCCGGGAGAATCACATAAGCCGGAGAATGGAGATCGGATATCTGAATGGCTGGGCCGGCGGCGATGGTGTGGTGGCCGCTGAGATAACCCAGCACTCGTGCATAACGCCGCGGAGCCAGAATGGTTGCGTCATCGGGCAGGCGATGCTTGAGCTTGCGCCCCAGATCGGAGGTCATGATCGATTCGCTCAACTTATCACCCTTGGCGTCCACAAACACGCCGTGCTGTTGGAGAGAAAAGTTGGCACAGCGAACGACATTGGAACCGGCCAGGACGACCAGGAGAGCGGTGCAGAGAATGTTGGCGATATTGCGATCAGAAATACGGCGATTCAACCAACCGAGACCGAGCCAGCAACCAAGAATCAGAAACGGCAGAATAGGCAGGTAATATCGGC
>DASXDR010000197.1:0-3451 GCA_036490535.1 Tepidisphaeraceae bacterium
CCTCATCCTCGGCGCCCTTGCGCATGATCATCCTTATATCGTAGGACTGATCGGCCTCGCTTCCATTCTAATCTCATTCGCTCTTTTCTTTTGGTATATCCCGACTCTAGTTGCCAGCCGTGAATTCGCTTCCAAATTTCCCCACCTCGCAAGTCTCCATCCTCCTTCAAACCCCTTCTCGCGAATTATTCCTGGTCTGAAACGATGCTACCGAAATCTCGTCAACGGCCTAAGAAACGAGCCACTTTCCTCGCGCATCATCCTGGCCCTCTACATCGGCACCATTGTCTGGGTTCCGTTTCAAGCCTTCAGTTCCACAAATCACTTCTCGTCATCTCCCAGTTCCCACAATACGCTTGGCCTCATTGGCGTTTATTGGTTTATTCTGATCTTCTTCGGAGCTCCCATCTGGATCATCATCACCAGCCGCAGATCAATTCGAAAACAATTGGCTCAGCGACAATCACGCTCCGCTCCTACTCTTTCCTCCGAAATGATCGCTCGATTACAACAACACGCTATCACTGCCAAAAGACTAAAATACATGGGCAATGTTCGGGCGATCCTTGTACTGTTGTGCATAGTACTTGCATTTGCCGCGCATCATTTCCAAAAACAAGCTACCAAAAAATCGCCCAACTCAAATACCCACCATACACATTCGGGAACCTTTTAGTTTCCCAGCCAGAACTTAGAAACGATTATGCTACTCCGTCGCCAATTTGGAATGTAGAGACGGCCTTGGTCGCCCGCAAAAAGATGAACAGCCAATGCCGCGTCACGCAGCAGAAAAGCCGTGTCATCGTTGCGATCTTCGTTAGCTTTTGACTCAAATCCCCAGAATTATCGCCGATTCGTTTAACTTCTGGATTTGAAAACAATGGCCTGTCCATTGGAGAGGACCAGCGGGCGAACGGGCAATGCCGCAAAATAATCGTCCACGGCTTTGCGCGCCCCCGCGCAGGTAGACCAGGCGTAATCATCAAAAACCATGATGCCGCCGACCACGAGCCTGGGATATAAAAATTCGCAGCACGCCTTGATCGAATCGTAAATGTCGACGTCCACGTGGGCGAAAGAGACGCGAAGATTTTCCAAGCCCGCAAACGTATCCGGAATGAAGCCTTTGCGAATTTCCACTCGCTGCCTGTGCGGCAATCTGGCAAGCACTGCTTCGGCGCTCGTATCGGCGAATTCACCACCCCTGTAGTAAGGATCATGCTCCTGGCTTGTCGGTGGCATGCCCGCGAAGGTATCGAACAAATAGAGCCGGCGATTTTCGCGAACGTCCGCCCGATGCAGCAGGCGGGAAAAAAGCATCGCGCTGCCGCCTCGCCATACTCCGCATTCCACCAGATCGCCGTCGAGATTCAGCGCCTGCGATGCCATGGTATACAGCGTCCACAAACGCTCTGGAGAAATCGCACTGAATTGACTCGCCTCTTTCAGCAGCGCGCCAAACTCACCGTATCCCAGCCAGGGACTGAAGAGGTAATCCCCGTGCTCGCTCGCCCGGTAAAACTGCAAATCAGGAACGCGCGTAAGACCTTCGTAAATAGCCGGCGCGTTGGGCTTGGCCGCCCGCAATTGTCCAACCACCATCTGGATCAAGCTCTGCGATTCCACCGCCCCCTGTTGCAACTGCCGAATCGTCGCCTCCAGCTCACTAATCTGCCGCTCTGCCGCAAGCGATCCATCCTCGCTGCCACCGACCGACGATTCGCACCGGAAAATTCCTGCTTCAGTAATAGACATAACATCCTGGTTATCGGATGTTTGCCCGAATGTGCTGGAGAAATCGAGCCCAGCTGCCCCTTTCTCTATATTTTTTCTCCCCAAAAACAGTCCGGAAAGGGCGGCTTTAGCCGCTCCACGCCCCGAGAAAATTTTCATTTAATGCTTGTTAATAACCGGCAAAAAAATAAAATCAGCTTGTACTAACTAAAGGGAGAAAATGTTGCGACGATTAACCATAGCTTCTGCCATATGTATTGTGATG
This sequence comes from Tepidisphaeraceae bacterium, assembly GCA_036490535.1. GTDB lineage: Bacteria > Planctomycetota > Phycisphaerae > Tepidisphaerales > Tepidisphaeraceae > DASXDR01. Next base: position 2,000 of record DASXDR010000197.1, read on the forward strand.
AACGCCGCGGTGCATTTGTCAGCCAATGTCGTTGCAACCTCGCTGCGTGAAGATGCGGGCACCAATAGCAATACCACCTTTCCCCCCACGTCTTTGAGCAACGGGACCGCCTCCATCACCATTAATTCTTATACCGGTCCAACCTCCGCCGGCGCCAGCGGTACTCCAGGGCTCACACTTGCCGCAACATTGACCGAAAGCACCAGTGATGACACCTCCGACATCACTTACATCTTCCAGCTGACCCAGCCCCAGCCCTACACCTTCACCGTGACTGGCACAGGCAACCCCGTTTATTTGTCCGGCCCCACCGAGGCCCTCCCAGGAACAACCGGCACCCTCGCCGCCGGAAGTTACAACCTAAGTTCAGACAGCGCCGTTAACTCGACACGCAGTTTCTCGCTCATCATCAGCGCGGTCCCCGAGCCAGCGGCTTTTTCTCTGGTTGCCTTTGCGGGCATAGCATTACTGCAACGCCGCCAGGTTAGCTCCTAAACTCTCGTATGGCCCGGCCTTGGCCCGCCCACTAAATAAACCGCGCGGCAAATGCCGCGCTTACATGGTCGTGCCGCAGAGCTTGCGCAGTCCGCACAGAGCCAGCAGTGAAATTCCCCCTATCCAGGCGGCCGGAGTGGGAACAGACATTGGCGCATCCGGAGAAACCGTCAGCGCCAGCGATGTTGCCGAATAGCCACCAACAGGCGCGTATCCAATGGAATATTCATATATAGACGCTGATCCATTGGCATCCGCTGTGTAGCCACCCCCCGAGATTAGGCTCTGCCATTCTGCCAATGTGGGCAGCGTGCTGATAAACGTTCCCACCGGCGCATAAATATCCAATGAATCGTCGACTGCCAAAGGCCCACCGCTCTCTGAGGCATCGACCGCGATCTCGCTAGCGAGGTTGCCCGCAGGATCGTTCGTGTTGGCTATGATAGTGAGGGTCGCGGCTTCCGGACTGCTCCCCGGCGAACTGGCATCAAAAGTCAGATCAGCCGCATAAACCCCCGGAATGCTTGCCGTCTCCGATGTGTCATAGCTGACCGTGGCATTATAGTTCGTAAGAGGCGATCCTAAAAAACTCCCCATCTCCGGCCCACTGGCGGTGAGATAAATCATATCCCCGCGCGCCCCCGACCCCGCAGCAACCAGAATCGCCGTACTAAAAACACAAGCCCACAAATGCCTGGCAGATTTCATTTTCTCTTTCCTCCAACAAAGCATAAATCCCGACCGATAGACAGGAACATCAAGAGTATACAGAACGATTCCAATACCGCAAAGAAAAACTGGTATTGTGGTTTTCGACGGGTGTAGCGCGCCAGCCGGGTAGATTTTGTACAATCGATAGATTCAACCTGGAGGTTCTATGGATTTCTCGCAATTATCGGATCGGGAGCGTTTGATCGCTGAGCAGGCGGTGGAAACGCTTCGGGCTTTGGACCAAGC